>NZ_JBSFBM010000516.1:0-3279 GCF_053592955.1 Micromonospora sp. NPDC002411
GTACCAGGACCAGCCAGGTGCCGGCGGGGGTGCCGGCGGCGCCGCCCGGGTGCGGGCGCCACGCGATGTGGTACCGCCACGAGTCGACTGTCGCCTGGTCCCGACTGCCCCGGTGCCACGAGGTGAGGCTGGGCAGGATCGGCTCGACGACCTCGCCGGGGACGCCGAGGGTGGCGGTGAGCGCGTCCACGTCGGCCCGGTCCACAGCCGACCAGAAGCCGGCTTCGGCGGGGGTGCCGCCGCCGGTGCCGGTGCCCGGGTCGGCCGCGCCGAACTCCACCTCCAGCCAGTAGCGCTGGTGCTGGAAGGGGTAGGTGGGCAGGGCGACGGTACGCGCGCCGGGGAACACCGCCGGCCAGTCCAGCCGGACGCCGTGCACGTGGGCCTCGGCCAGTGACCGGGTGAAGCGGGCCAGCCCACCCTCGTCGCGGCGCAGGCTGCCGATGACGGCGGCGGCCTCGTGCGCGCCGCCGAGCAGTTCGGTGAGCCCGCCGGTCAGCACGGGGTGCGGGCTGCACTCGATGAAGACGTGGTGCCCGTCGGCTCGCAGGCGTTCCACGGTCTCCGCGAAGAGGACCTGTTGACGTAGGTTGCGGAACCAGTAGTCGCCGTCCAGCGTGCTGGTGTCGAGCGGCTCGCCGGTGACGGTGGAGTAGAACGGGATGTCCGCCGGGCCAGGGCTGAGCCCTTCCAGGGCGGTGAGCACGGCGTCGCGGATCCGCTCGACGTGGGCGGAGTGCGAGGCGTAGTCCACGTTGATCCGACGGGCCCGTACACCGTCGCGCTCGCACTCGGCGAGCAGCTCGTCCAGGGCGTCCGCGTCGCCGGCCACCACGACCGAAGCCGGCCCGTTGACGGCGGCGACGCTGATCCGCCCGATGTAGGTCTCCAGCCGTTGCCGCACCGCGTCGGCGGGTGCCGCGACCGAGACCATGCCGCCCAGCCCGGACAACGCCGACAGGGCCTGGCTGCGCAGCGCGACGACCTTCGCGCCGTCCTCCACTGACAACGCTCCTGCGACGACGGCGGCGGCGATCTCACCCTGTGAGTGGCCGACGACCGCCGCCGGAACGACACCGTACGAGCGCCACAGCTCGGCGAGCGCCACCATGACCGCCCAGAGCGCGGGCTGCACCACGTCGACCCGCTTCAGCACCTCCGGGTCGGTGGAGCGCAACACGTCGAGCACTGACCATTCGGTGTACGGCCGCAGGGCCGCCGCGCACTGCTCGATCCGGGCGGCGAACACCGGCGAGGTCTCCATCAGCTCGGCCGCCATGCCGACCCACTGGGAGCCCTGACCGGGGAAGACGAGCACCGCGCCGGCTGCCTCACCACGGCAGGCGTACGCGTCCGCGGCGTCCGGGCCCTGCGCGGCGAGCGTGTCCAGGCGCTCACGCAGGCCGGTCAGGTCTCGGCCGACCAGCACGGCCCGGTGTTCCAGGGCCGCCCGGGTGGTGGCCAGGGAGAAGCCCACGTCGGCGGGGTCGACGGACCCCGCGGCGTCCAGGTGGGTGGCGAGCCGGCGGGCCTGCTCCCGCATCGCCGCCTCGGTACGCCCCGACAGCACCCACGGCAGCGCCCCGCCGGCCGGCGCCGGGGTCACCGGGTCGGACGACGGGGCCGGGGCCTCCTCCAGGATCACGTGCGCGTTGGTGCCGCTGACCCCGAACGCCGACACGCCGCCACGGCGGGGCAGCCCGGTGTCCGGCCAGGGCAGGCGTTCGGTGGCCAGCGCGACGGTGCCGGCCGACCAGTCGACCTGCGGGGTGGGCTCATCGACGTGCAGGGTGGGCGGGACCACCCCGTGCTGGATGGCCAGTGCCATCTTCATCATGCCGGCGATGCCGGAGGCGGCCTGGGTGTGGCCAATGTTCGACTTGACCGAGCCGATCAGCAGCGGCCGTTCGGCGGCGCGCTGCTTGCCGTACGTGGCGATCAGGGCCTGCGCCTCGATCGGGTCGCCGAGGGTGGTGCCGGTGCCGTGGGTCTCGACCACGTCGACCTGGGCGGCGGTCAGCTTCGCGTCGGTGAGCGCCTGGCGGATCATGCGCTGCTGGGCCGGGCCGTTCGGGGCGGTGAGGCCGTTCGACGCGCCGTCCTGGTTGAGGGCGCTGCCGCGTACCACGGCGATGATCGGGTGGCCCCGGCGCTGCGCGTCGGAGAGCCGCTCCAGGAGCACCAGGCCGACGCCCTCGGCCCAGCCGGTGCCGTCGGCGGACGCGGCGAACGCCTTGCAGCGGCCGTCGCGGGCCAGGCCACGCTGCCGGCTGAACTCGACGAACGGGGTCGGCGTCGACATGATCGCGACACCGCCGGCGAGGGCCAGGGAACACTCGTCGCGGCGCAGCGACTGCGCCGCCAGGTGGACGGCGACCAGCGACGACGAGCAGGCGGTGTCGATCGTGACGGCCGGCCCCTCCAACCCGAGGGAGTACGCGATCCGCCCGGACACCACGCTCGTCGAGCTGCCGGTGAGCAACTGTCCCTCGATGGCGTCGGGTGCGCTCATCAGCACCCGGGCGCTGTAATCCTGCATGGTGACGCCGGCGTAGACACCGGTGCTGGTGCCGCGCAGCGACAGCGGGTCGATCCCGGCGCGTTCGAAGGTCTCCCACGCCGATTCGAGCAGCAGTCGCTGCTGCGGGTCCATGGTGAGGGCCTCGCGCGGCGAGATCCCGAAGAACGCGGCGTCGAACTCGCCGACCGCGTCGATGAACCCCCCGTGCTTGGTGTACGTGGTGCCCCGGTGCTCCGGGTCGGGGTCGTAGAGCTCCTCCACGTTCCATCCCCGGTCGGCCGGGAACTCGGTGATGCCGTCCCGGCCGTCGGCGAGCATCCGCCACAGCTCTTCCGGGCTGTTCACACCGCCCGGGAAGCGGCAGCTCATCGCGACGATCGCGATCGGCTCCTGGTCGCGTGACTCGACGGCCTGCAGCTGACGCTTGGTGCGCCGCAGATCAGCGGTGACCTTCTTGAGGTAGTCGAGAAGCTGCTGCTCATCGGCCATCGTTCGGCCCTCCCCTAGGACGGAAGTGGTGGATCACGGAAAGTCGAGTTCGTTGTCGATCAGGTCGAAGATGTCCTCGGCGGAGGCGTCGTCGAGGTCGGCGTCGTCGGACGTGGTCACGGTAGGCACGGCCGAGGCCGGTTCCACGGCGGCGAGCAGTTCCCGAAGCCGGGCCGGACCGCCGCCAGCGCCCGAGCCGTCTGCGCCTTCACATTGCCTTCGGAGCACCCCATGGCCGCGGCCGTCTCGGCCAGCGACAGGTCGCACAG
>NZ_JBSFBM010000517.1:0-3275 GCF_053592955.1 Micromonospora sp. NPDC002411
GGTGTGTGAGATCACCCGCCACTTCTGCTTGGCGGCGACCTCCTCGAGGGCGGGCAGCCATTGCGCGGCATGGGCCGGCCACGTTGATGATGGTGCCTTCGCCGCGTTCCTGCATACCCGCGACCACGGCGCGAGTGGCGCCCCGCGGCGGCTACCTGGAGGTACGCCCCGCAGCGCCGGAGTTCGGCTGGACCGGTGCGGGCGTGCAGGGGGTGTCCCCGGACGACCGGCGGGCGTTCGAGGCCCGGCTGCGCCGGCGCATCGACGAGGTGGTCACCGCGGCGCGGCTGGACCCGGGGTTGCCCGCCGGGGTGGCCGTGCCGCTGAGCCGGCCGGCGGCCGAGGTGTTCGACGCGTCTCGGATGCGTCACCTCCTCGCTGTCTACCGGGTGCCGTCCTACGACGACGGTGGCGACGCCGCCGAGGTGCCGGTGGACGGCGACGAACCACCGCCGGTGACCTACCAGTGGCTGCTGCGCCCGGCCGCCTACCTGGCCAGTCATCTCGGCGAGTTGGGTCAGGAGGCGGTACGCCAGCACGGCGGCCTGCCGTCGGGCACCCCGCAGGGGGTGATCGCCCGGGTGATCGGTTCCGACGGTCGCCCGGTCTGGGCGGTCATGGTGAACACCACGCCGTGGTCGGTCTTCACCTTCGAGCGGTTCGGCGAGACGGTGTTCCGGGCCACCCCACAACCGCACTTCGAGGTGGAGGAGCGGATCCCCAGCCCGCAACCCGGCACTGTGCAGCGGCGACCGGTGGCCGGCCGCAGCGCACTGGTGTCGATGGTGGACGAGGAGTTGAGCGCCGACATCCGGCAACGGTTGCGGACCGCCCAGCCGCGCGGCGAGACCACGAGCGCTGACGAGTACCAGGCGCAGATCGAACGGGCCGTCGACGCCGAGGTGACCCGGCGGGTCGACGCGATCCTCGCCTCGGTGGGCGGAGCCACCCCGACCTGCCTCGTGGTGGTCAGCATCGGCGGGGTCTCCCTGCTGCTGGTGGGCACCGAGGAGACCGACAACACGCTGCACTGGACCGGAACGGCGAACCTGTTGCCGATCAGCGTCGAGCACCGACCGGCCACCCCACCGGACCCGAACGCGCCGCCCGGCGGAGGCATCGGCGACGGCACGGGAAGTGGCGCCGGCGCGGGCGGCGGATCCGGAACTGCCAACGGACCGGGCGGCGCGGGTAGCGGACCGGGTGGCAGCGGCTCGGGCGGCCTGGGCACCGGCACCGGGCCCGGCGGGGATGCCGGTGGCACCGGCGGCGCCCGGCGGGGTGGGTTCGTCTTCGACCCGAGCAGCCCCAGCGCGCCACCCGGCACCGACGGTCGACGGTTCCCCGCCGTCACCGGCGCGCACTCCGAGATGCGGGCCTGCGCCCCCTTCAACGGCGAACCGGAGCTGGCCGCCCTCGGCCCGGACGGCGACGAGCTACGCCGGCTGATGGACGACATCGCGTTCCGCCTGCAGATGGGCGAGCCGTGCCGCTATCCGGCGAACTTCTGCCTCCAGGCCGCCGCCATGCTGCGCGGCCGGGCCGCCGCCATCAGCCTGCTGGTCGGCTCGGTCGAGCGGGAGGCGTTCACCCGACCCGTACCGGAGGGCAGCGGGCGGCTCGGCCCGCTGGACTTCCGGCCGGTCGCCTCGCCGGCCGTGCAGTTCCTGCGCCACCTGGCCGGGGTCGTGCCCCGACTGGACCGCCTCGCCCAACTGGTCATGGGCCGCTACAGCCAGCCCGAGCACTTCGCCCGCATCCAGGGCGGCTGGATCGACACGTCCGCGTCCTGGAACCTGCACTTCGTCCAGGCGTTCAGCCCGGCGGTGAAGGGCGCCGTCGGGCAGCTCTTCGTCGTCGGCAGCCAGGCCATGCTGGTGCAACTGCTGCTCAGCTCGCGTACCGGCATCGACGCCCGGATCACCAACTTCGACAGGTACGCCCCGATCTTCGAGCGGCTGATCGTCTCCCAGCTCACCGACTACGCCGAGCTTCAGGGACTGCGGGAGCGGCTGCGCCGCCACGAGGCCGCCCGGTGGGCGTCTGCGCACACCGACCTGGGCGGCGGCACCGTCGCCACGCTGAGCATGGCCAACCCGTCCACCGCCTGGTACGGGGCCGCCCGCGCCATCTCCAGCGCGTTCCTCGCCACCGAAGCCGCCCTGAGCAGCCCCGGAGCGGCCGGCGAGATCGTCGAACGCGACGGCACCACCCGGATCCGTGACTCGCACGCGGTGCTCTGGACCCTCGCCGAGATCGAACAGGCGCTGGTCATCCAACGCGGCGAGGCCGAGGGCATCGACCCGCTGGTCAAGCAGATCACCGACCTGCCCGACGTGCTGGCCCGCTTCGCCGGTAACCGCGCAGCGATCCGCGACGAGCTGTGGCGGGTGTTGCAGGACATGCGGCGCAACAACACCGAGATGCTCGGTCGCGCCCGCAACGACGCCCGGTTCGCGTTCCGGTCCAGCCGGATCAGCGAACACATCCCGTCGGCGACGATCCCTCGGGGACGGTACGCGCTGCAGGGCATCCACCTGGTGACCCACCAGCAGATCGGCGAGTTCTTCGGCGGCAACCTCTACTACGCCACCGGCGTCGACGACCTGTTCAGCACCGAACTGGGCCGGGAGGCGCTGAGCGCCTTCGCCACCATGGTGGGGATCATCGCGCTGTCCGTCCTCTGCCCACCGCTGGGCTTCGTCGTCGGGGTGGCCGTCGCCGCCGTCGACGTGGCGCACGCTCACCTTCGCGAGCGCCTCTACGGCTCCATGCTCGACCCGGAACTGGTGCTCACCCGCACCGAGGTCGAGGTCGAGCTGTTCGCCGCGTACCTCGGGCTGGCGATGTCGTTGATCCCGGAGGCCGGCACCATCGGCGGCGCGGCCGTGCGCGGCGGCCGGGTCGCCCTGCGCTTCGGCGTCCGCGCGGGGCTGCGCGCCGCCCGGGGGTACGTGGTACGCCGGGTCACCCGGCAGATCGTCGAAGCCGCGTCCCGTGACCTGCTCCAGGCCTTCCTCACCGAGATCCTGCTCAACGAGGTGCTGGAACGGGTCGTGCAGAAGCTGATGGAGCCGATCCTCGCGTACGTGGAACGCGAGGCGATGCTCAGCGGCGCGGTCGGCGGCCCGGAGGGCGCCCGGTTCATCCTCATGGTGCTCGACTCGGCACCCGGTGGCGCGACGGCTGGCACCGGGCCCCGACACCTCGCCCGCCACCCGGACGGACGGCGTTGCTTCCTCGTTGGTGAGCTGGACGCCTCGGTCACCGCGTAC
>NZ_JBSFBM010000518.1:0-3219 GCF_053592955.1 Micromonospora sp. NPDC002411
GGCTGTCGCTGACCGGCCCGGACGGTTGCGTACGCCCCGGCGCGGACGGGTGGACCGAGGTGCGGGTCCGCGCGGCCGGCGACTACACGATCTCCAGCGACCTGACCCCCGCCAAGCACTGCTGACGGTGCCTGCCGTCACCCCCCGAGCGCGGTGCTGGCAGCATGTCGGGCGTGTCTTCCCACCTCGCGCGCTGGACCGGCCTGGTCGGCTCGACGCTGCTCGCGCTGTCCGCGTTCCTCGGGGGAGCGTTCCCCAGTGGCCCGCTGCGCAGCACCCCGGTCAGCGTCTGGCAGGGCCCCGACGGGCCACTGGTCCTGGCCGCCTGGGTGGTCGGCACCGGCCTGCTCGCGTACGCCTGGTGGGCGCTGCGCGACGGAGTTCCGTCGACCCGGTGGGCGCTGGTTACCGTAGGGCTGTGGCTGCTGCCGCTGCTCGTCGCGCCACCGTTCGGTAGCCGGGACGTGTACGCGTACGCCTGTCAGGGCGCCAGCTTCGCCGGCGGCATCAGCCCGTACGAGCACGGTGTCTCCGCGCTGCCCTGCCCCTGGCTGGACACGGTCTCCGTCATCTGGCGGGACACCCCGGCACCGTACGGGCCGCTGTTCGTCCTCATCGCGGGCGCTGTGGTCGAGGTGACCGGATCGCTGAACGCCAGCATCGTGCTGTTCCGGGCCCTGTCCCTGGTCGGCGTGGCGTTGACCGCGTGGGCGCTGCCGGTGCTGGCCCGTCGAGCCGGGGTTCCGGCCCGACGGGCGGTGTGGCTGGCGCTGGGCTGCCCACTGGTCGCCGCGCATCTGATCGGCGGTCCCCACAACGACGTGCTGATGCTCGCCGCGCTGGTCGGCGGGCTGGCGGTGGTGGCCTCGAACCCGGGCCGGCGCGGAATGCTCCTGGTCGGCGGGCTGCTCCTCGGTGTCGCCGTGGCGATCAAGGTCACCTCCGTGGTGGTGATCCCGTTCGCCGCTCTGGCGGCCACCGCAGGGCCGTACCGGATCCGGACCCTGATCCGCGACGGCGGCTGGGTGGTCGGCGGGTCCGTCGCCGCCGTCGTGGGAGTGACAGTCGCCGGCGGGCTGGACTTCGGCTGGATCGGCGGGCTGTCCCAGGGCGGCGCCGCCATCGCCTGGACCTCCCCACCCACCGCCGTCGCGCAAACCATCGGCTACCTCGCGGTGCCGTTCGGCGGTCACATCGACGCGTTGCCGGTGACGCGCGGGATCGCCGTGGTGCTGCTGGCCGTCCTGCTCGTCTGGCTCTGGTGGCGGGCCCGTACCCGTGACCCGCTGTTCTACGCCGGCCTCGCGCTCGCCGTCACCGTCGCGCTCGCACCGGTGGTACACCCCTGGTACTGGACGTGGCCGTTGTTCGTGCTGGCCGCCACCGCCCGGCGTACCCGATGGTTCGTCGTGGTCGCCCTGGTCGCCTCGTTCCTGATCCTGCCCGACGGCACCGGGCTGCCCCGGTTCACCAAGACGGTCGGGGCGCCGCTGATGACGCTGTTGGTGATCGTGGTGGTCGTCCGGTTGGTACGGTCGGCTCGGGCGACCCGTCAGCCGGTCGCCGCCGACTGAGGGAAGGTGCGCCGGTGACCGCTCCCGGCCCGCCTGGTTCGTCCGGCCTGCCTGGTTCGCTCGGCCCGGCTGCTTCGGTGGCGGATGGTTCGGTGCCGGCTGCTTCGGTGGCGGCCTCGGGTGCGCGGTACGTCGGCCTGGCCGGCGCGGTAGTGCTCGCCGTGGCCGGATACCTCGGCGGGGCGCTGCCCGACGCCCCGCTCGGCGTGACGCCGGCGTCGATCTGGCGAACCCCGGGCGGCCCTGCGACGTTGACCTGCTGGCTGGTGGGCACCGCGCTGCTGGTCGGCGCGTGGTGGTCGTTGCGCGACGGTGCCCCGTCGACCCGGTGGGCGTACGTCACCGCCAGCCTGTGGGCGCTGCCGCTGCTGTTCACACCCCCGATGGGCAGCCGGGACGTCTACTCGTACGCCTGTCAGGGTTGGACTTACGCGCACGGCGTCGACCCGTACGCGGTGGGGGTGGCGGCGGCGGGCTGTCCATGGCTGGACACCGTCGCCCCGATCTGGCGGGACACCCCGGCACCGTACGGGCCGGTGTTCGTCCTGCTCGCCGCGCTCGCGGTCGGCCTCGGTGGCGGGTTGACCGGCACGATCGTGGCGCTGCGGGTGATCGCCGTGGCGGGGCTGCTGCTGGCCGCGCTCTGCCTGCCCGGTCTGGCCCGCGCCGCCGGGGTACCGACCCGGCGGGCCGCCTGGCTGGCGCTGGCCGGGCCGCTGGTCGGCGTGCACCTCATCGCCGGGGCGCACAACGACGCCGTGATGCTGGGTCTGCTGCTCTGCGGGCTGCTGGTGGCGATCCGGCGACCGGGTTGGCCGGCCGGGCTGCTGCTGGCCGGCGCGCTGCTCGGGCTGGCGGTCACGGTGAAGGCCACTGCCGTGGTGGTGGTGCCGTTCGCCGTGCTGGCCGGGGTGCGGCGCCCGTACCCAGTGCGGGCGCTGGTGCGCGACGGCGGCTGGCTGGCCGGAGGGCTCGTCGGCGCGGTGCTGGTCACCTCGGTGCTGTCCGGTCTCGGGTTCGGCTGGGTGCGCGGGCTGACGCACAGCGGCGACTCCGAGCAGTGGACGTCGCCACCCACCGCCGTCGGGTTCGTGGTGGACTACGCCGGCGCGTTGGTCGGCCGGGACCCGCAGGCGGTACCGGTGATCCGCGCGGTCGCCCTGCTCCTGCTCGCCGGTGTGCTGGTGGTGCTCTGGTACCGAACCTGGCGGGCGCTGCGCCGACTGAACGACGCCCGGGTGGTGGTGCGCGGCGCGGCGCTGGCGCTGGTCGCCACCGTCGTCCTGTCCCCGGTCTTCCACCCCTGGTACGCCACCTGGCCCCTCGCGCTGCTCGCGCTGACCGCCCTACGGACGACGTGGTTCGTGCTGCCCGCCGTGGCGGCGGCCTTCCTCGCCTTGCCCGACGGCACCAACCTGGCCCGCGTCACCAAGGCCCCCGGTGCCCTGGCGATGACCGCCCTGCTCCTGTTGGTGCTCGTGTTGGTACTCCGACGGGCTCGGGCCTAGCCCAAGATCCGCGCAACTTCGGGGAAAGTGCTGCCTCCGGCGCTTCGGAGGCACTCGCCGCTGCCGCCCCGAGCGGCGAACGGTGGGACGCCGACCTCTCCGTCGTGGACCGCGACGACGTCAACGTCCGACGTACC
>NZ_JBSFBM010000519.1:0-3208 GCF_053592955.1 Micromonospora sp. NPDC002411
GTCGGCACTGCCGAGGGGCTTGCCCAGCAACAGGCGAACGTACTCCGACCCGATGAATCCGGCTCCGCCGGTGACGAGGATCCTCACGGGTCGGGAAGTCTACGCCGCCCGTTTGTCAACAACGGCAGGTGTTTTGGCACTCTCGGATAGGGCCGCCCGGGCGATTGCAGGCGTCATCTCATTCGGGTAGAAAGTGCCAGCGGCGTGTGACTCGTCGTACTGCACTGTGTCGAAAATCGGGGGCGAGAACAGCGTGTCGCTGGCCAATGCTGCTCGGCCATCGCCGGGTCCAGGCACCAATCCACCCCCGAAACCCCGCATCGTGGGGCTGCTGCGGCGGCTCATCGCCCCCGAGCGCCTCTACATGGGCGCGCTCGGCCTGACCGGCTTGGCGGCGGTCCTGTCGGTGGCCCTGCCTCCGGCAGAGCGCGGTGAACTCTCGGCGAACATGGTGAGCGCGACTCTGGGCGCGGCAGTCGGTGGTCTGTCCCTGGACACGTTCCTCCTGTCCCGTCCGGGTGGCTGGGTCTTCTCCCGGGGTCGTCCCTGGGTTCTCGCGATGCTGGCGGCCTCGGTCCTGCTCTCCGTCGTCGCCGCCGCCGTCCTCACCGCGGTAGCCGGGATCGGCAGTTACCTGGTCGGGGTGGGGTCCGCGGCGGGTCTGACGATCTTCAACACGGTCTCGTCGATCGCGCTGCGGCAGAAGAGTTTCATGGCGGTCTACTCGCTGCGTGCGGCGAGCGGGGCGGTGCTGGTCGGTGGTTACGTCGCCCTGTACTTCGCCGGCTACCTCGACGGCGGGTTGTGGAGCATGGTGTGGCTCGTCGTCCAGTGGGTCAGCGCGCTGGCTGTGTGCGGCCTGGTGCTGGGCATGCTGCGCCGGATTGGTCGGGCCCCCCGGGCGGAGGCGAGCGCGTTGGACTACCGCGCCGACCTGGCCGCCGTCGGCAATCTCCACCTCGGGATCTTCGCCCAGATGATGACGCTCCGGTTCAACCAGATCCTGGTGGCCCGGTTCGTCGGGGCCGGTCCCCTCGGCGTGTACGCCCTGGCGGTCGCCGCCCTGGAGTTCGCGCAGGCCGGTGCCGTCGTTCGGGCGCAGCGGATCCTGGCCAGCCGGGACGGCACCGACGGGCCCGACCCGACCAGGGCCGTGGTCACCGCGGCTCTGCCGGTCGCCCTGGCCGCGGTCCTCGGGCTCGGCGTGCTGGGTTACCTCCAGCCCGAGTACCGGCACGCCTGGATCCTCGGCCTCGTCCTCCTGCCCGGCTCGCTGGCAACCGCCGCCGGCAAGAGCTGGAGCGCCCTGCTACTGAAGAGGCGGGGCGAGCGGGCCACGACCGTGGTCGCCATGATCACCCTGGCGTTCGCGATTCCCGCCTACTTTGCGATCATCCCGTGGGCGGGTGTGGTCGGGGCGGCCATCGCCTCGACACTCGCCTACGCCGTGCACGCTTTCGCTTCCCGAGCAAGCCTGCGACGAGCGCAGTCGCCGAATCATGGGACGGTATGACATGGATGTCTCGATCGTTGTCCTCGCCTGGGAGGACTTTGAGCGCACCCGCGCCTGTGTCCTGTCGCTGCCGGCGGAGGCAGAAATCGTTGTCGTCGACAACGGCAGCTCCGTGCACATCCAGGAGTCGTTGAGCGAGTTCTGCGCCCAGCAGGGGGTCCGGTACGTCCAGTCCGGCTCGAACCTGGGGTACGCGCGGGGCATGAACCTTGGTGTGCGGCACACCAGCCGGGCAAACGTGATCCTCTCGAACAACGACATCATCGTGCACGCCGATGCCGTGGCCCGACTGCTGACCGCCCTGGAGGACCCGAAGGTGGGCGCAGCCTTCCCGGGGGTGGTGACGCCGGAGGGTGTGTCGCAGACCGAGGGCGGACGCTTCCTGGGCCTGGGTGTCGGTTTCGCCCACGCCACCGGGCTGAGCATGGTGCTGCCGAACCTGCGGATCGTCGCGCCGCCGGAGAAGGCGGACTGGCTGACCGGGCCCTTCGTCGCCATGCGCCGCAGCACCTTCGACGCCATCGGCGGAGTCGACGAGACCTCGTTCTTCTACTCCGAGGACATGCGCCTCTGCTGGGCTGTGCGGCAGCAGGGCCTGCGACTGGCGTACGTGCCGGAGGCCGTGATCATGCACGAGGACGACGCGACCGCGAAGCGGCGTTGGTCCGAGGAGGAGATCTCGGAGCGTCGCACCCGGGAGTTCATCCGGGCGAGCCGGACCATGGGCGGGCGGCGCGGCCGCATCGCCACGACGGCGTACGTGGGTGGCGTCCTGCTGCGCGCAGCGGTGGGCGGAAACCCGGTTCGCCGCGCCATCGCACGCGGTGCCGTCGAGGGGCTGCGTCCCTGATGAAGGTGTTGTTCGTCTGCACGACGGGCGGCTCCGGCAGGCGGCAGCTCGGCGGCGCGGAACGCATCCTGACGGAGATCATCCCGGCGCACGCCCGTACCGGCGTCGAGGTCATCGCCGCGACCTCCGACGACGAGGTGGGCTACGCGCTGCGTGAGGCCGGGGTGCCGTGGATCGGGCTCAGCGCGACCAGTCGGGTCGACCTCGCCTACGCCCGGGAGATTCGCCGCCTCGTCAACGAGGTCCAGCCGGACGTGGTCTGCGCCCACCTGTTGTCCGCGGCGATGCACTGCCGCGCCGCACTGAGCATGGAGCGCAGGCGCACCCCCCTCGTGGTCACCCTGCACAACAGCCTCTGGCAGTACCGGGACACCGCCGGATCGTTCCAGCAGAAGGCGCTCATCCAGTCCAACATCACGCTGGACCTGGCAATGCGTCGCGCCCGTCCACACGCGACCGTGGCGGTGTCCGAGTTCGAGGCCGCCGAGCTGCGCGACCGTGGCGGCGTCAAGAACATCCACCTCATCCCGAACCCGCTGCCCGCCACCTGGCCCAGCCCGAAACCCGCGCACACCCCGGAGCCGGGTCGCCGGCCGGTGGTCGGCTATCTCGGCCGGCTGGAGAAGGAGAAGGGCGTCGACCTCCTGTCCGACATCGCCGGTCTCCTCCCGGAGTTGGACTTCAAGGTCGCCGGCGCCGGCACGGTGGCGATCGCCCCCCAGCCGAACCTCGAACTCGTCGGCCGGGTCACGGCTGCGGACTTCCTCCAGGAGATCGACTGCCTCGTGGTGCCGTCCCGGGTCGAGTCGTTCGGGCTCAGCGCGCTGGAGGCGCTGTCCCTCGGC
>NZ_JBSFBM010000520.1:0-3195 GCF_053592955.1 Micromonospora sp. NPDC002411
CTCTGGGACCACGTGGTGGTCGACGGGGTGACACTGCGTGGCGCCGGTCCCTGGTATTCGGTGCTCGGCGGCCGACACCCCACCGAGCGGAACCGGTCCGTCGGCATCTACGGCAAGTACGTCCCCGGTGGCGGCTACACCGGGCCGGTCCGCGCGCACGAGGCGAACGGGCCGAGCCGCAACGTCACGCTGCGGGACTTCGCCATCATCGGCGACATCCGCGAGCGGGTCGACGACGACCAGGTGAACGCGCTGGGCGGGGCGATGACCAACTCGGTGGTCGACAACCTGTGGCTGGAGAACACCAAGGTCGGGGCGTGGATGGACGGCCCGATGGACAACTTCACCATCCGCAACAGCCGGATCCTGGACCAGACCGCGGACGGGGTGAACTTCCACACCGGCGTGACCAACTCGACGGTCACCAACACGTTCGTCCGCAACACGGGCGACGACGCGTTGGCGATGTGGGCGCAGAGCGTGCCGAACGTCAACAACTCCTTCACCCACAACACCATCGGCGTGACGCTGCTGGCGAACCACCTGGTCAGCTACGGCGGTCGGGACATCAAGATCACCGACAACGTGACGGCCGACTCGCTGACCAACGGCGGCGGCATCCACGTCGCGAACCGCTATCCGGGTGTGCAGGGCGACACCGCGGTCCGGGGCACCTGGACGATCGCCCGCAACACGTTGATCCGCAACGGCAACTCGGACTACAACTGGAACTTCGGTGTCGGGGCGATCTGGTTCTCCGCCCTCAACGAGTCGTTCCAGCAGGCCACCATCAACATCACCGACACCGACATCCTGGACAGCTCGTACGCGGCGCTGCACTGGATCGAGGGCCAGACCAGCGGGATCAACCTCTCCAACGTGCGGATCGACGGCGCCGGCACGTACGCGCTCCAGGTGCAGGCACCCAGCCAGGTGTCCTTCACCAACGTGCGGGCCACCAACATCGCGCAGAGCAACCCGATGCACAACTGCGTGGGCGGTGGCTTCCAGATCACCCAGGGCTCCGGCAACTCCGGCTGGTACACCCCGACCCCGTACTGCGGCCCGTGGCCGAACCCGCAGTGGGGCGGCGGACCCACCTCGCCGCCACCGACCACCACCCCGCCGCCGACCACGCCACCCCCGACCACGCCACCCCCGACCGGCGGGAACCTGGCGCTGGGCCGGTCGACGACCGCTACCAGCACCAACCAGAACTACGTGGCGGGCAACGTGGTGGACGGCAACGCGGCCAGCTACTGGGAGAGCGCCAACAACGCATTCCCGCAGTCGGTCACCATCGACCTGGGCGCGTCCCGGTCCGTCGACCGGGTGGTGCTCAAGCTGCCCAGCGGTTGGGAGCAACGCACCCAGACGCTCTCGGTGCTCGGCTCCACCGACGGGTCGTCGTACTCCACGCTGGCGTCGTCCGCCGGTCGGGTCTTCGCCCCCGGCTCGGGCAACGCCGTGTCGATCGGGCTGCCCTCCGGTGACCGCCGCTACCTCCGGGTCACCGTCACCGGCAACACCGGCTGGCCGGCGGCGCAACTCTCCGAGGTCGAGGTGTACGGCGGCACGACCACCACACCACCGCCGACCACCACCCCGCCCCCGACCACCCCGCCACCCACGACCACCCCGCCGCCCAGCGGCAACCTGGCGGCCGGGCGATCGGTCACCGAGACCAGCCACTCCGACGTGTACGTCGCCGCCAACACTGTGGACGGCAACGCGAACACCTACTGGGAGAGCGCCAACAACGCGTTCCCGCAGTCGCTGACGGTGGACCTGGGCGCCGAAAGGTCGGTGTCCCGGGTCGTGCTGAAACTTCCCCCGTCGTCGGCCTGGCAGACCCGTACGCAGACGCTGTCGGTGCTCGGCTCCACAAACGGCTCGACGTTCACCACTGTGAAGGCGTCCGCGGGCTACACCTTCAACCCGGCCAGCGGCAACACGGCCACCGTGACCTTCACGGCGACCACCCAGCGGTACCTGCGACTGACCGTCACCGGCAACAGCGGCTGGCCGGCCGGCCAGCTCAGCGAGTTCGAGGTCTATTCCAGCTAGAGCCGGTGGCCCCATCCGACCGGGGCGGGGCCACCGGTCCGGGGCGGTTCGACGCAACGCGGCGTCGGCCGTCCAGCCCGCCCCAACCGCACCGTCCCCCACCTGTCGCGGAACGACGGGCGTACCCCTGCACCCGTCACCGGGCAACGCACCCCACACCCACCCCCGAAAGAGGTGTAGCGACCCCATGTCCAGCAACGGCACCAGACGAGGCACGCCGCCACCCGGCGCGCCCAATCCCGTCCCCCGCACCGGACACCGGCGGCTACTGGCCGGCGTGCTCGCCGGGATGCTCCTCGCCACTGCCCCGGTCGCCATCCCCGCGGCGAGCGCGGCACCGGCAGTCGACGCGTCGGCGGCCGCCGCGCGGGTGGCCATGCTCGCCGGGCTCTCCGCCACCATGACCGCCAGCAGCTACAACCAGAACTACGTGGCGGGCAACGCCAACGACGGCAACGCGTCGACCTACTGGGAGAGCGCCAACAACGCGTTCCCGCAGTGGATCCAGGCTGACCTGGGCGCCACTGTCAGCGTGGACCGGGTGGTGCTCAAGCTGCCACCCGCGTCGGACTGGCAGACCCGTACGCAGACGCTGTCGGTGTTGGGTTCGACGAACGGCTCGTCCTTCACCACCCTGAAGGCGTCCGCCGGCTACACCTTCAACCCGAGCAGCGGCAACACCGCGACCGTCAGCTTCACCGCCGCCAGCACCCGCTACGTGCGGGTGCAGGTCACCGGCAACACCGGCTGGCCGGCCGCGCAGTTCTCCGAGGTCGAGGTGTACGGCGCCACCGGCAGCACCGACACCCAGGCCCCGAGCGCCCCCGGCAACCTGGCGTACACCCAGCCGGCCAGCGGGCAGATCCGACTCACCTGGTCGGCGTCGAGCGACAACGTCGGCGTGACCGGCTACGACGTCTACGCCAACGGCGCGCTGCGCGGCAGCGTCAATGGTTCGACGCTCACGTACACCGACAGCCAGGCGGACAGCGCCACGGTGTCGTACTACGTCCGGGCGAAGGACGCGGCCGGCAACCAGTCGGCGAACAGCAACACCGTGACGCGCACCGGCACCGGCAACCCGCCGACCGGGAGCAACCTGGCGATCGGCAAACCGATCACCGCCTC
>NZ_JBSFBM010000521.1:0-3171 GCF_053592955.1 Micromonospora sp. NPDC002411
GAGCGGCGGTTCGGCGACCGGCCGCAGGGCGAGCGCCGCTACAGCGACCGGCCACAGGGCGACCGGCAGTACGGCGACCGTCCGCAGGGCGAGCGGCGTTACGGCGATCGGCCCGCCGGCGACCGGAGCTACGGTGACCGGCCGGCTGGCGAGCGGCGTTACGCCGATCGGGACTCCCGGGGCTACGGCGACCGGCCGCAGGGCGAGCGTCGGTTCGGTGACCGGCCGCGGTTCGGTGACCGGGACGGCCGGGGCGACCGGCCGCAGGGCGAGCGGCGCTTCGGTGACCGGGACTCTCGGGGTGGTTTCCGCTCGGAGAGCCGTGGTCGGGATGACCGTCCCCGCGAGGACCGGGCCCGCGACGACCGTCCGCGCGACGACCGGCGGGGTTTCGGCGGGCGACCGCCGGCGCGTACCCACTGATCGTCTGATCCTCTGAACGCCGTCGCGGAGCACCTGCTTCGCGGCGGCGTTCGCGCATGCCCTGCCGAGGCAGGCCGGGTCGCGTAACGTCCGGCTCATGCCGACCATGCCGCAATCAATCTTCTGGTCCCGGACGGACACCGCCGGCAGCGAGCAGGTCCTCTTCGACGACAGCCGCGGCTTGGCGGCCCGGGGCACCCTGCTCGCCGTGGACCCGATCCCCTGGACCGCCCGCTACCAGCTGACCACCGCACCGGACTGGTCCACGACCCGGGTCGAGGTCGAGGTCGAAGGGTTGGGCTGGCAGCGCCGGGTGACCCTGGAGCGGACGGCGGACCGGTGGCGGGTGACCACCGCGGAACAGGGCGACCTGGACCGGGCCCTGGTCAACGCCGGTCATCCCCGGGCCGGCCTGCCCGGCACCGACGACCCGGACCGGCTGGCCGACGCGCTCGACGTCGACCTGAGCGGCTCGCCGCTGTTCAACACCCTGCCGGTTCACCGGCTCGGGCTGGCCGCCGAGCCGGCCGACATCGCACACCGGATCACCGTCGCGTGGGTGCTGCTGCCCGGTCTGGAGGTGGTGCCGGCCGAGCAGATCTACACGGGGCTCGGGCCGGGCCGGGTGCGCTTCGCCAGCGGCACCTTCACCGCCGACATCGACCTGGACGACAGCGGCTACGTGGTGCGCTATCCCGGGCTGGCGGAGCGGATCGACCCGCGCTGAGCAGGTGCCCAGCCGGGCCAGGCCCAGCGGAGCGGTTCAGCCGGGCCAGGTGCCGCTGGTCAGGAAGCGTTCGATAGTGGCCAGGTGCGGCGTCAGGTCGAGGCCCTGGGCGTTCACCCAGTCGTCGGAGTAGTAGGTGTCGGCGTACCGGTCACCCGGGTCACAGATCAGGGTGACCACCGAGCCGGTCCGGCCCTCGGCGAGCATCCCGGCGATCAGGCCGAACGCGCCCCACAGGTTGGTGCCGGTGGAGCCGCCCACCCGGCGGCCGAGCACGGCCGAGCCGGCACGCATGGCGGCCAGTGACGCCGCGTCCGGCACCTGGACCATCCGGTCCACCACCGAGGGCAGGAACGAGGCCTCCACGGTCGGACGGCCGATCCCCTCGATCCGGGAGCCCTTCCCGGTGCGCACCGACCAGTCGGCGGCCAACCAGGCCGGGTAGAACGCCGAGTTCTCCGGGTCGACCACGCAGAGTTTGGTGGCGAGTCGGCGGTACCGGGCGTACCGGCCGATGGTCGCGCTGGTGCCTCCGGTGCCGGCACCCACCACGACCCAGGCGGGGATCGGGTGCCGTTCCAGTTCGAGCTGGGCGTAGATCGACTCGGCGATGTTGTTGTTGCCCCGCCAGTCGGTCGCCCGCTCGGCGTAGGTGAACTGGTCCATGAAGTGCCCAGCGGAGTCCTCGGCCAGCCACCGGGCCTCGACCACCACGCTGGCGGGGTCGTCCACCAGGTGGCACCGGCCGCCCTGGAACTCGATCTGCGCGATCTTCTCGGGTGAGGTGGAGGCGGGCATCACCGCGATGAAGGGCAACCCGAGCATCCTGGCGAAGTACGCCTCGGAGACCGCCGTGGAGCCCGACGACGCCTCGACGATCGTGGTGCGCGGCCCGATCCAGCCGTTGCAGAGCCCGTAGAGGAACAGCGAGCGGGCCAGCCGGTGCTTCAGCGAGCCGGTGGGATGTGAGGACTCGTCCTTGAGGTAGAGGTCGATCCCCCAGGCTCGGGGCAGCGGAAACGGCAGCAGGTGGGTGTCGGCCGAGCGGTTCGCGTCCGCCTCGACGGCGGCGATCGCCTCCGTCACCCAGGTTCGGCTGGCCTCGTCGCACCGGTCGAGATGAGTCACGCCGGAAACGTAGCAAGCAGGCCCAGCGGTGGTCAGGGCCGGTCCGGACGGGTGCTCCGACGTTGTTGTCGGCGCTGGCCGGCGCGGCCGGCGGCCTGGACCAGCGGGGTCAGCGCGACCGCCAGCCGGGGCAGGGCGTCCAGCAGGCGCACCTGCGCTCCCCGCCAGCGGGGCAGGCTGACCACCGGACGGGGTCGGTGGGCCAACCGGACCGCCCGGGCGGCCACCTGCGGCGCGCTCAACATCGACCCGGTGAACGAAGCCACCGCGCCCGGGTCGTCCAGCCGGTCGTGCAGCATCGGGGTCCAGATGCCGTCCGGGCAGAGGCAGGAGACGTGCACCCGGCGGTATCCCGCGATCCGCAGGTCGGACAGGGTGCCGAGGCTGAACGCCAGCAGGGCGTGCTTGCTGGCCGCGTACACCGTCTCGCCGGGCGCGGCGATCAGCCCGGCCAGCGAGACGACGTTGAGCACGTGGCCGTGGCCCTGCCCGCGCATCACGGCCAGCGCGGCCAGGGTGCCGTTCATGGCGCCGAAGGTGTTGACGTCGAACATCCGGCGGCGGGTCGGCCCGTCGTGCTCCCACGACGGCCCGGTGGTCAGGACG
Source organism: Micromonospora sp. NPDC002411 (assembly GCF_053592955.1). Taxonomy (NCBI): domain Bacteria; kingdom Bacillati; phylum Actinomycetota; class Actinomycetes; order Micromonosporales; family Micromonosporaceae; genus Micromonospora; species Micromonospora sp. NPDC002411. The sequence goes on from NZ_JBSFBM010000521.1 coordinate 2,885, forward strand.
CCGGCATTGTTGACCCAGAGCGCAAGGCCGCCCCGGTCCGCGGCGCTCGCGGCGACGGCGGCGCAGGCGTCCTCGTCCCGGACGTCCAGGGCCGCCGACCAACCCCCGAGGGGCCCTGCGGCGGCGGCCACCGCCGCCGGGTCGAGGTCGGTGAGGAGCACCGACCAGCCGTCGGCGTGCAGCGCTGTGGCAATGGCGTGGCCGAGGCCGCCGGCAGCGCCGGTCACCACTGCCACGCGACGTCCCGGCGGGGTCATCGGCGCACGCTACCGCCGGCCGACCGGGCG
>NZ_JBSFBM010000522.1:0-3167 GCF_053592955.1 Micromonospora sp. NPDC002411
CGATATGAAGCTTACTTAGTTCGGTTGTCGAAGAAAGTAGGGCCGTCTGGTGGCACCGGAGACGACGGGTGCGCTCAGCCGCCCGGGGGTGATCGAGCGCCAACTGGACCTGATGTACGACTACCGGACCAATGTCGCCTCGTACCCGGTCTGGCAGGACTGGCTCCGTCGGACGCAGCCGCCACTGCTGGTCGTCTGGGGCCGACATGACACCTCGTTCGAGAGCACCGAACTGGCGGCGTACCGCTCCGACGTCCCGGGGGCGGAGGTGCACCTGCTGGACGGCGGACACTTCGTCCTCGACACGCGGGCGGACGAGGTGGCCGACCTGGTCCGGAGCTTCGCCGGCCGGGTCCACGAGGCGGGCCGACGGGGTCACAATGTTTCACGTGAATCATGAGCCGGGTGCCGAGATCCACCACACCGATCCGTTCGCGGTGCCGACCGGGCAACGGTCACCGGTACGCCGGCTGCGCGGCCGGCTCGCCGCGCCGGTGACCCTCTGGACGGCCCCCGGTCCGGCCGGGCTGACGGTGTCGTCCACGCTGGTCGCCGAGGGGGAGCCGGATCGACTGGTCGGGCTGATCGACCCGGAGTCCGACTTCTGGGCGGCGGCGGAGGAGGCAGGTCGATTCGCGGTCACGCCGCTCGGTCCACCGCACCGGCAGCTCGCCGACCGGTTCGCCGGCCTGTTTCCCGCGCCGGGCGGGCTCTTCGCCGCCGACACCTGGATCGAGACACCGTACGGGCCGGTCCCTGCGGATGCCGGCGGGTGGGCCGGGTGCCGGCTGGACACCGCCCGGGAGTACGGCTGGGGCCTGCTGGTGGAGGCCACCATCGAGGCTGTCGACCTGACCGGGGAGGCCTCTCCGCTGCTGCACTACCGCGGTCGGTACCACGAGCTACCGGGCTGAACGGGGGGCCGTCCGGACCGACCGGTCACCGGAGTGACCTGGGTCACTCGGCGCAGCCAGGCAACCGCTCGGCGCAGTCGGCGACCGGCGTCGATCTCGGCCTTCCCCGTCGGGGAGCGCGCTCTTTACCGTGCGCGAAACTCCTCTGACGCCTGTGAAGGTGGTGATCCACAGATGTCCACGGACACACCCGCTCCGGCCGCTTCCCAGTCGGACAAGTACCTGACCGTACAACGGTCGGACGAGTTCGCCGGGCTGCGGCGTGCGCTGCGCGGCTTCGTCTTCCCGATGACCGTCGCGTTCTTCCTGTGGTATGCGCTCTACGTCATTCTCTCCGCGTACGCCCGGGACTTCATGGGCACGAAGCTGTTCGGCAGCAACATCAACGTCGCGCTGGTCTTCGGCCTGCTCCAGTTCGTCTCCACGTTCCTGATCGCCTGGCTCTACTCCCGGTACGCGGACCGGAAGATCGACCCCATCGCCGACCGGATCCGCGCCGAGATCGGGGAGGTGACCCGTGAAGACGGTCCACGCGGTTGAGACGTTCCTGGCGGCCGAGGCGGGCAACCACACCGCCCGCAACCTGACCATCACGCTCTTCCTGGTCTTCGTGGCGGTGACCCTGGCCATCACCATCTGGGCCAGCCGGCAGACCAAGACGGCTACCGACTTCTACGCGGGCGGCCGGTCCTTCTCCGGCTTCCAGAACGGCATGGCGATCGGCGGCGACTACATGTCGGCCGCCTCGTTCCTCGGTATCGCCGGCATCATCGCCCTGTACGGCTACGACGGCTTCCTCTACTCGATCGGCTTCCTGGTCGCCTGGCTGGTGGCCCTGCTGCTGGTCGCCGAGCTGCTGCGCAACTCGGGCCGGTACACGATGGCGGACGTGCTGGCCTTCCGGATGCGTCAGCGTCCGGTGCGTACGGCGGCGGCGGTCTCCACCATCACGGTGTCGATCTTCTATCTGCTGGCGCAGATGGTGGGCGCCGGCGCGCTGGTCGCGCTGCTGCTCGGCATCCGGCCGGGGACGACCTTCCTCGGCATGGACGCGGACACCGCGAAGGTGGCCACCATCATCATGGTCGGCACCCTGATGATCATCTACGTCACCGTGGGCGGCATGAAGGGCACCACCTACGTGCAGATCGTCAAGGCGTTCCTGCTCATGGGCGGCGCGCTCCTGATGACCATCCTGGTGCTGGCGAAGTTCAACTTCAACCTGTCGGAGCTGCTCGGCCAGGCGGCTGCGGCATCCGGCAAGGGCAGCGCGTTCCTCGAACCCGGGCTGCGGTACGGCGTCGAGGTCGCTGGCAACTCGACACAGACCTTCTACAACAAGGTGGACCTGCTGTCCCTGGGCATCGCCCTGGTGCTCGGCACCGCCGGTCTGCCACACATCCTGATCCGCTTCTACACGGTGCCGACCGCCAAGGCGGCCCGCAAGAGCGTGCTCTGGGCGATCGGCATCATCGGCACCTTCTACCTGCTCACCCTGGCCCTCGGCTTCGGTGCGGCGGCGCTGGTCGGCAGCCAGGCGATCACCGCACAGGACAAGGCCGGCAACACCGCCGCGCCGCAGTTGGCCGAAGCGTTGGGCATCAGCTTCTTCGGCGGTGAACTGGGCGGGGCAGCCCTGCTGGCGATCATCGCGGCGGTCGCCTTCGCCACCATCCTCGCGGTGGTCGCCGGGTTGACGCTGGCCTCGTCGTCCAGCCTGGCGCACGACTTCTACGCCAACGTGTTGAAGAGGGGTGAGGCGTCGGAGCGGCAGGAGGTGCGCGTCGCCCGGATCTCCGCCCTGGTCATCGGCGCGGTGTCGATCGCCTTGTCGATCTACGCGCAGAACCTCAATGTGGCGTTCCTGGTGGCACTCGCCTTCGCGGTCGCCGCCTCGGGCAACCTGCCGGCGATCCTCTACAGCCTGTTCTGGCGGCGGTTCAACACCTCCGGCGCGGTGTGGGCGATCTACGGCGGCCTGCTCTCGGCCGTACTGCTGGTGTTCTTCTCGCCAGTGGTCTCCGGGGCGCCGACCTCGATGTTCCCGGACCACGACTGGCAGTGGTTCCCGCTGTCCAACCCGGGCATCCTCTCCATCCCGTTCGGTTTCCTGTGCGGGTGGATCGGCACCGTCATCTCCAAGGAGCACGACGAGGACAAGTACGCGGAGCTGGAGGTGCGCGCCCTCACCGGCTCGGGCGCCCACTGACGCTCTGCAGGGGCTCCCGCTGACGCCTGGCGTCAGCGGGAGCC
>NZ_JBSFBM010000523.1:0-3163 GCF_053592955.1 Micromonospora sp. NPDC002411
GGTTACTTCCCCGTCCCGCCGGTCGACCACTACGCCGACCTGCGTGACTCGATCGCGCACCGACCCGGCCACCGGGTCGAACGGCGGGTCGCCGAGCTCGCTCAGCCGAGGACGACGCCCGTGGCGCCGACGCCGGCCATGCCGGAGAAGATGTCCTCGTAGTAGAACCGCCAGGCGCAGACCCGCCCGGTGGGGCGGTAGCCGGTGCAGGCCGTGGACGTGTTGGTGTCGTCGATGGCGGTGTTGGTGCCGGTCGCCCAGACCTGGAGGGTGTTCGCCGCGTTCACGATCTCCACCGGGCCACCGCTGTCGCCCTGACCGACGGCGTTGAGGCCGGTGGTGTTCTCCGCCTGGACCTGCCCGCACACCTGGCCGAAGTCGCGCACGTTGATGCACAGGTTGCGGGCCTTCACCTGGATCGAGCAGCGGGTGCCGGAGTACGCGCCGGAGGTGCACACCCAGTTGCCGACCTGGCTGGCCGACGCGCCGATCACCTGGTTGCTGAACTCACTGACCACGTTGCCCTGCGCGTCGGTGCTGTTGTTGAAGACCCGGCCGCCGGAGCCGCCCGACAACAGCAGGGTGTCGGTGCCGGCGTTGCGGAAGCTGACGGTGCCCATCGCCTGCCCGGTCGGGTCGGTCGCGACGTTGTTGAGGTTGCCGCAGTGCGCGGCGGAGAGGATCCGCGCGTTCCCGTTCTTGAAGACCCCGAAGCCGGTCGAGCAGCCACCGCCGGTGGTGGCGTTGCGCCAGGCGGCACCGCCCCACCACGGCGCGGTGTCGTCCCACCGCGTCGCGGGCGCGGCGGCGACCTTGGTCTGCACGGTCCTGGCACGCCGGCCAGGGCCGTCGCGCCGAGCAGACCGTCCTGCGTGCCGACGAGCAGGCCGGCGCCGTCGGCGCGCGGCCCGACAGTGGTGATCTCGTCGCCCGCCTTGGCCCGCAGGCGGTCGGCCGCGGCAAGAAGTTCCCGCTGGGAGTACGCGGCGGGCAGCACCTGCGTGGCGACGGTGGCCCGGGCGTTGGCCACCAGGTTGGCCGGCGGCTCCCCCTTCCAGTAGACCTTGAGGTGGCGGTTGGTGGGGTCGGCGACGATGCCGGCGAACCCGGAGTTGGCGCTGCGCTGCGCCGCGTTCGTGATCTGGGCGGCGGCGTTGTTCATGCGCTGCTGCAACCGGAGCAGCTCGGACCAGGAGGCGAAGCCGCCGGGCACCGGTGTGCTGTCGACGAACGACCCGGCGGTGGCGGCCTTGCCGCCGGGTGCGGCGATGCCAGCGTTGCCGCCGGGTGCGGCGATGCCAGCGTTGCCGCCGGGTGCGGCGATGCCAGCCTTGCCGTCCGGTGCGGCGGTGGCCGGTGCGGCGGTCACTCCCGCGACGAGCAGCGTGAGGCCGAACGCGGTGACGGCGACGCGACGCAGCATCGCGGACCGCCGAACGGTCGGGTGTGGACGGATCATCAGGTACCTCTTCCCCCAGGGATCGTGGAGCGGGCCGAACCCGCACGAGGACGGTGGCACGGGACCTCGGCTTCGCGTCGCGCATCCTGGACGGCACTGGACACCGCCGGACATCATCGGACGATCAACGGTCCGAAGTGGAACTGTCAGACATCGGCGGTCGCCTATCGATGGGAGTGGCGGTGGAATTAGCCTGCCCGTGCGCATCCGGGGGGACCGGGTGACCGGGGGGTGGGAGCCGTATGTCCGACCAACGGGTACCGCCCGGCGCTCGACCGACGGAGCAGGGCTCACCCGGGTCGTTCGAGGGGGCCCGCGGCGGCTGCGACGCGCAGACACTGCCGGAACTGGCCGGGCTGTTACGCCAGTTGCGCCGTCGGGAAGCCCGGCAGCAGGGTGAGACCCAACTGACGTATCGGCAGTTGGCCGCCAAGACCGGCTGGTCACGGGGGATCATCGGGGAGTACTTCGCCGGCAACATCCTGCCTCCGCCGGAGCGGTTCGACGTCCTCATCCGCCTGCTCGGGGCGACCCCCGCCGAGCAGGGGGCACTGGCCACCGCGCGGGACCGGGTCGAGGAGGGGCGCCGACGACCGAACCGGGATCACGCCGCGACCGGGCGGACGGGCGTCGGGCCGGCCCGGGCCCGGGGCGGCGGCCAACGGGCCGGTACGACGTCGACCCGGCTGCCCGTGCCCCGCCAACTACCCCCGGCGCTACCCGGATTCATCGGACGTGTTGCCCAGCTCGCCCAGCTCGACGCCGAGTGCGTCAACCCCGCCCCGCACGAGGACGGCGGTCCGGGGCCAGTGACCATCATGACGCTGTCCGGCACCGCCGGGGTCGGCAAGACGACCCTGGCGGTGTACTGGGCGCACCGGGTGGCCGACCGTTTCCCGGACGGCCAGCTCTACGTCGACCTGCGCGGCTTCGACTCCACCGGGACGGAGATGACCGCCGTCGAGGCGGTACGCGGCTTCCTCGAGGCCCTCGAGGTGCCGCCCGAACGCATACCCACCCACCTGACCGCGCAGGTGGGCCTCTACCGCAGCCTGCTCGCCAACCGTCGGATGCTGGTGCTGTTGGACAACGCCCGCGACATCGACCACGTTCGGCCCCTGCTGGTCGGCAGCCCGACCTGCCTGGTCCTGGTCACCAGCCGCAACCGGCTCGCCGGCCTGGTCGCCGCCGAGGGCGCCCGGCCGATCGGCGTCGGCCTGCTCAGTGCCGCCGAGTCCTGGCAACTGCTGGCCCGCCGGCTCGGCGCGCAGCGGTTGACGGTCGAGCCGAAGGCGGTGGACGAGATCATCGAGCGGTGCGCGCGGCTGCCGCTGGCGCTGGCGGTGCTCGCCGCGAGGGGTGCGGCGAATCCGGCGTTCTCCCTGGCGGCCCTCGCCGCCGAGCTGCGCGAGGCGCCGCGTCCGCTGGACTCCTTCGACGGGGGGGATGCCAGCACCGACGTGCAGGCCGTCTTCTCCTGGTCGTACCGGAACCTGACGCCGGCGGCGGCACGTCTGTTCCGGCTGTTCGGCTGCCACCCGGGGCCGGACATCGGGGTCGCCGCCGCGGCCAGCCTGGCCGGGCTGCCCCGGGCCCAGGTGCCCCGACTGCTGGCGGAGCTGGCCCACGCTCACCTGGTCACCGAGCATGCCCCCGGCCGGTTCGGCGCCCACGACCTGCTCCGGGCGTACGCCGCCGAGCAGG
>NZ_JBSFBM010000524.1:0-3145 GCF_053592955.1 Micromonospora sp. NPDC002411
GTCGCGTCCAGGTGGCCGGTCATCCCACTGGCGTCGGCCCACAGTCCCCAGGCCAGCGCCACGGCGGGTAGCCCCTGGTCGCGCCGGTGCTGGGCGAGGGCGTCGAGGAACGTGTTGGCCGCCGCGTAGTTCGCCTGGCCGGCACCGCCGAAGGTCCCGGCGCCAGCGGAGAAGAGCACGAACTCGGCGACCGGCGCGGCGCGGGTCAGTTCGTGCAGGTGCCAGGCCGCGTCCACCTTGGGCCGCATCACCTCGTCCAGGCGCTCCGGTGTCAGCGAGCCGACCACGCCGTCGGCGAGGACGCCTGCCGCGTGCACCACTGTGCTGAGCGGGTGCTCGGCCGGAATGCCGGCAAGCAGTGCGGCCAGGGCCTCCCGGTCGGCGGTGTCGCAGGCGACGACGCGGGCCTGCGCGCCGAGGTCGGCGAGTTCCGCGCACAGGTCGGCGGCACCGGGTGCCTGCGGGCCGCGCCGGCTGGTGAGCAGCAGGTGACGGCGACCCTGCCGGGCGAAGTGCCGGGCCATCAGCGCGCCGAGCGTGCCGGTGCCACCGGTGATGAGGACGGTGCCCTCCGGGTCCGGCCGGGGCGGCAGGGTGAGGGCGATCTTGCCGATGTGCCGGGCCTGGCTGAGGAAACGGAACGCCTCCGGCGCACGGCGCAGGTCCCAGGTGCGCAGCGGCATCGGGTGCAGGTGCCCGGCCGCGAAGAGGGCCATCAGCTCGGTCCAGATCTCGCGGATCCGGTCGCCGCCGGCCTCGATCAGGTCGAACGCCTGGTAGCCGACGCCCGGGTGCTGCGCGGCCACGGTTTCGGCGTGGCGGATGTCGGTCTTGCCCATCTCGACGAACCGCCCGCCCCGGGGCAGCAGCCGCAGCGACGCGTCGACGAACTCACCGGCCAGGGAGTCCAGGACCACGTCGACGCCGCGCCCACCGGTCGCCCCGAGGATGCGCTGCTCGAAGTCGAGGCTGCGCGACGAGGCGATCCGGTCGTCGGTGAAGCCGTCGGCGCGCAGCACGTCCCACTTGCCGGGGCTGGCGGTGCCGAACACGTCGGCGCCGAAGTGCCGGGCGAGCTGGACGGCGGCCATGCCGACGCCGCCGGTCGCGGCGTGCACCAGCACCGACTGCCCGGCGCGGAGGTGACCGGCGTCGACCAGACCGTAGTACGCGGTGAGGAAGGCGACCGGCACCGTCGCGGCGACCGGGTACGACCAGTCGTCGGGCACCTTGGCGATCATGCGGTGATCGGTGACGCCGATCGGCGCCATCGAGCCGGAGAAGAGACCCATCACCCGGTCACCGACGGCGTAGCCGCGCACCCCCGGCCCCACCTCGACGATCTCACCGGCCGCCTCGTTGCCGAGGACCTGCTGGTCCGGGACCATGCCGAGGGTCAGCACCACGTCCCGGAAGTTCAGGCCGCTGGCGTGGATGCGGACGCGGACGTGCCCGTCCGGCAGGTCCCAGCCGATCTCCGGGCAGGGCAGCAGTTCCAGGTTGTCGAAGGTGCCGCGCTCCCGTACGTCGAGGCGCCACGGCTCGTCCCCGTCCGGCAGGACCAGGGCCGGGGTGGTCGCGGCGCGGGCCAGGCGCAGCGCGTACGCGGTGCCGCCGCGCACCGCGACCTGCGGTTCCCCGGTGCCGGTCGCGGCGACCAGTGCGGCCGCCGAGGCGGCGTCGCCGTCCAGGTCGGCCAGTTGGAGGCGGTCCGGGTTCTCGGCCTGGGCGGCGCGGACCAGACCCCAGAGGGGGGCGTGCACCAGGTCCTCGATCGGGTCCTCGGCACCTGTCGAGACGGCGTGGCGGGTCACCACCACGAGCCGGGCGTCCGGTCCGGTGAGCCAGTCCTGGAGCAGGGCGAGGAAGGAGTGGGTCGCGGCGGTCGCGGCAGCGGCGACGGCACCTTCGGTGTCGCCCGGGCCGAACGGAGCGATGACCAGGTCGGGGCGTCGGCTCGGGTCGCCGGCGAGATCGGCGTACGCCACGACGTCGTGTCCGGCCTCGGCGAGGGCCGCGGACACCCCGATCTCGTCGACGCCGAGGACCGCGACGAGGGCGGGAGCACCTGCGGCGGGAAGGGTCAGCGGGGTCCAGTCGAGGCGGAACAGCGAGGTGCGGGCCGGGTCGTCGGCCGTCTCCAGGGCACCGGCGGCGATCGGGCGCAGCACGAGCGAGGCGATCGACAGGACCGGGCTGCCGCTCTGGTCGGCGGCGAGCACCGACACCGTGTCCGGGCCCTGTGGTCGCAGCCGGACGCGCAGCATCTCCGCGCCGGAGGCGAGCAGGTCGACGTCGGTCCAGGAGAACGGCAGCAGGCCGCCCTGTTCGGCGCCGGCCGGTTCGAGGGCCAGCCCGATCGGGTGCAGTGCCGCGTCGAGCAGCGCCGGGTGCAGCCCGTACGTGTCGGCGTCGGTTCCTCGGGGCAGGGCGACCTCGGCGTACACGTCGTCGCCGGAGCGCCAGATCGCCCGCAGCCCCTGGAAGGCCGGGCCGTAGCCGTAGCCGCGGGCTTCCAGGTCCGGGTAGAAGCCGTCCACTGCGACGGCCTGCGCGCCGGCCGGCGGCCAGACCGGGAGTGGTTCGGGTGCGTCCGGTCGGGTGGTGCTGAGCAGACCGGTCGCGTGTCGGGTCCACTGCTGTTCGGCGTCGGCGGTGTCCGGCCGGGCGTAGAGGGTGAACGCGCGGTCCGGCCCGTCTCCGGCGGCGTCGACCACCGCCTGCAACGCCAGACCGGCCTGCTCGGGGACGATCAGTGGCCGTTCCAGGGTGAGGTCGGCGACTGTCGGGCAGCCGAGCTGGTCGCCGATCCGGATGGCCAGGTCGAGCAGGGCGGTGCCGGGGACCACCAGGCGGCCGGAGACGCGGTGGTCGGCGAGCCACGGGTGGGTGGTGAGCGAGAGCCGTCCGGCGACGATCGTGCCGTCGGCGCCGGCCAGTCCGAGGGCCGCTCCGAGGACCGGGTGGGTGACGGGGGCCAGGCCGAACGCGGAGGCGTCGCCGTGTGCCCGGGTGCTGGGGCGCGGCCAGAAGCGTTGGCGCTGGAAGGGGTAGGTGGGCAGTTCCACTGTCGGTGCCGCCGGGATGACTGTGGTCCAGTCGACGGGTGCGCCCTGCACCCACGCCTCGGCCAGGGCCCGCACGA
>NZ_JBSFBM010000525.1:0-3140 GCF_053592955.1 Micromonospora sp. NPDC002411
TCAACCACCAGGTCAGGGCCTTGCTCGTTGGTGCGCCGCCAGGGACTCGAACCCCGAACCCGCGGATTAAGAGTCCGCTGCTCTGCCAGTTGAGCTAGCGGCGCTCGCCAGCAACGGGACGAGACGCTAGCACGTCAGGTACGCCACCCCGAACAGGCAGGGGTCCGCCTCACTTCAGCGTCAGCGTGACCTGCCCGGTAGCGACCCCGGACGGGTCCACCACCACTGTGTACGTGCCGGAGGTCGGCAGCACCGTCGGCTCGATGTCGCCGGCCCCGTTGATCACACAGCCGCTGGTGATCGGGCTGCCGTCGGGGGCGCGTAGCTCCACCACGCCGCACTGGTCGGGTAGGTCGGAGGCGGTCGCGGTCAGACTCACCGACGTACCGGCGCTGGCGGTGAACCGGTAGGTGGTGACCCCGCCGGGTCGGTCGACGGTGGCGACGACCGGCGGACCGCCGACGGTGATCGTCGCCGCCTTGTCGCGGCTGCTGACCAACCGCAGTGTGGTCGCGCCGGTGGTGCGTCCGGTCGGGTCGACCACCACTGTGTATGTCCCGTCGGCGGGCAGCAGGGTGCCGTCGATTTCGCCGACGCCGTTGATCACGCAGCCGCTGCTCAGCAGCCGGTCCTCGGCGTCGCGCAGTTCCAGCGGCGAGCACTGGTTGGGAAGTGTGCTCGTGGGCACCTCGACGAAGACGCGCTCACCCTGCTGCCCGGTGAACCGGTACCAGGCCCGCGCGCCGGGATGATCCAGGATCGCGGTGACCTCCGGGCCGTTCGCTTGCAGCGTGCCGTCAACGTCCCGGGCCACGTACACCCGGACGGCTGCTCGTCCGGTGTCGCCGGGGGCGGCGGTGACCCGCACGGCGTACGTGCCGGCGGTGGTGAGGTCGACGCGGTCGATGTACCCGACGCCGTTGATCGCGCAGCCGCCCCCGATGTACTGGCCGGCAGGGTCGGTGAGCGCGTACGGCGAGCAGCGGTTGGCGATCCCGGGCGCGGTGGCGTCGACGAAGACGGCGTCCCCGGCCCGGCCGGGGAACGTCAGTGGCGCCCCGCCGGGGGTCAGGCTGGCGGTCGCGACGGGTACGGCCGTGATCGACGTGACGGCGGGCGGGGCGACCCGCTCCGTGGTGGCGCCGGCCACCGCGAACTCGGGACGGCCGCTGACCGCGACGTCGAAGACGCACTCGGCGAGCTGGGCGGGCGCGGTGATGCCGGCCCACCGGCAGATCTGCTCGGCCGTGGCGCGGCGGCCCGGGTCGAGGTCGTCGACGGTGACCTCCCGTTCGGGGAAGGCACGGTCGGTGAACGTGCCGGTGTCCTGCCCGTCGTCGTAGTGCAGCAGCGAGCGGTCCGGGGTGACCCGCCAACTGTCCGCGTACGCGGGGTAGAGCTGCGTGAACGGCACCGGTTGGGTGAGCGCAGTCCCGGACGACGGTGCGATGTCGTCGGCCGGGTCGCCGTCGAAGTCGCCGAGCAGGCCGCGGACCTTCCCGGCCCGGACGTCGGCGAGCTTGACCAGCACCCGGTAGCCGTAGTGGCCGATCTGGTCCACCGCCGCCGCGGAGCCGTCCGGCCACGTCACGTCGTACCCGTCGGTGGGTCCGGTGTCGGACGGGCGGCGGGTGAGGGTGCCGCCGCCGGGCAGGTCGGTGCGTTCCGGTGGCGCGGCCAGCGACGCGCCGTCGACGTGTACCCGGGTGCCGCCGTCGGTGAGCGTGAGCGCCACCCGGTGGGCGCCGACCCGGAACGCGACCGCCGAGTTGACCGAGGCGGTCCGGGTGCCGGCCATCGGCGCCTGGCGGACCTGCACCTCCAGCGGGTCGCCGCCGGTGGCGGTGACAAGCGTGAACTCGCCCACGGCCTGGAAGTCGTAGGCGACCCGGTCGAACGTGACCAGGTGCGGGTCGCCGTTGCTGCCGCCGCAGTTGGCGCCCTCCTCGCAGAGCTTCACCGGACCCTTCTGCGGGGGCTTCTTCTTCGCCGGTTTCTTGCACTCGTCGAGGTTCTTCGGCAGCGTCTTCCCGTCGTACTCGGTGCGTGGTGGCAGGCCCTTCGCCACCCGGTAGCGGTTCTCCGCGAGTGTCGCCTTCACCTCGGCGGTACGGATTTCGGTGCTGCCACAGTCGCCCTGCGGAACCTTGTTCTGGGAGATGTCGTCGGCGTGGTTCAGCTCGTGGTAGAGCGCGGCGCAGGGGTCCCGGGCCACGCCGTCGCCGTACGGCTCGACGGAGGTCGGATTCCAGGTGACCGTCGAGGAGCCCTTCCCGTCGGGGCTGTCCGGGGTCTCGAACGCGCCCGAGCCGCCGGTGGTCGGGATGATCCGCACCCGGGGAGACTTCTTGTCCCGCAGCCGCGGGAGCAGGCCGGACGGGTCCCCGCCGGGCGCGGCGAATCCCTTCAGGCAGGTGTCGACAGCGCCCTGGAAGTCGACGCCGCTGACCGGCACGCCACCGGTCGGGTCCACCGCGTAGTCGGCCCGGGCCGGTCGGGGCCCGCCGACGACCAGTGCGCCGACGGCCACCAGCAGCAGTGCCACCGCGGCGACGGCCGGCCGGCGGCGTCTCCGCCGGAGGACCACCACCAGCGCGACGGCGAGCAGCGTCAGCAGCAACGCTCCGCCGGCAAGCCACAGCCAGCGCTGGCCGGTCACGCCGTCGCCGTCACCGACGGTGAAGGTGGTGGTCCGCAGCGTGGTCCCGCCCGCGCAGAGGCCGGTCGCGCCGGTCACCGGCAGTGGCAGGTAGCCGGCGGTCACCTCGTACCGGCCGGGGGCACCGACCGGCCACAGCGTGTCCAGGCCACCGCCGTCCGGGGTTGCTGCCACCGAGCGGAGCAGCACCGCGTCGGGCGTGTCGCCGTCGTGCAGGCGTACGCCGGTCAGGCTGACCGTCGCGGTCGCACCGGGTTCCACAGTGGTGAGCCCTGCGGTGGCGGCAGCACCGATGCCGTCGTCGTGGAAGCTGCGGGCCAGCGTCGGCGTGAGGTCGCGCCCGTCGAGGCGTACCCCGGTCACCTGGACGGTGCCGACGGCGCTGGTCGGCAGCGCGCACGCCGCGCCCGTGGTGTTCGTGACAGTGAGGTCGAGGCGGACCTGGTCGCCGGCCCGGTAGTCGGCCTGGCCGGGCCGCAGG
>NZ_JBSFBM010000526.1:0-3089 GCF_053592955.1 Micromonospora sp. NPDC002411
CCGATCGGTGTGTCCACTGCCGGGCCGGTGGCGGGCTTCGGAATGATCGAACTGCCGATCGGCATCATCGGCGGTGTCCGGGACACGGACATCAGCGCTGTCGTGCTCAACGTGACGGTGACCCAGCCGACCTCCGCCGGCTTCATCAGTGTCTCTCCGGGCGGCGAATCGAGTGACGCGTCAAGCGTCAACTTCGTCGCCGGGGAGACGGTGCCGAACCAGGTCACCGTGCCGGTCCGCAACGGGTCGGTGATGTTGCGCAACGCCGGCTCGGGAACCGTCCACCTGGTCGCCGACCTCCAGGGCTTCTACGCCGCTACCGGTTCCGGCTTCGCGTCGGTGCCACCGACGCGGGTTCTGGACACGCGGGACAGCGGGGGAGCCCCGATCCCGGCCAAGGGCACCCGAACCCTCGACTTCTCCGGCCGGCTGCCCGCCACCGCGACCGCGGTCGTCCTCTCCGTGACGGTCACCGCACCGACCACCAGCGGTGTGCTCACCGTCTACCCGTACGGCTCGGTGGCACCGGCCGCGTCCAGCCTCAACTTCGTCGCCGGGCAGACCATCCCCAACCTGGTCACCGTTCAGCTGTCGAACGGCGAGATCAACATCTTCAACAACAGCTCCGGCACCACGCACGTGGTCGCGGACCTGGCCGGCTGGTTCAGCCCGGAGGCCACCCAGACGTTCGTACCGATGACACCGAAGCGGATCGTCGACTCCCGGTACAGCGTCGGGCTTCCCGGCCGTACCCCGGCTCCGCTCGCTGCCCGCGAGACCGTCCGGTTCGCACCGTTCCGCAGCGAGGCGATCTGCAACCCGGCCTGCCCCGCCCCGACCGCCCTGCTGGGGAACGTGACAGTCACCGCGCCGACCACACCGGGCGTGCTCACCGTGCACCCGGGCGGCGGGCAGCGCCCCACCGCCTCGAACGTCAACTTCGTCGCCCGCGAGACAGCGTCGAACGCCGCGGTGGTTGCCGTGGGCTCCGGCGTCGACCTCTTCCACAACAGCGGGGGTACGTCGCACGTCATCGTCGACCAGGCGGGCTACTTCATCGCCGCCGCGTCCTGACCTGATCTGTCCGCTCTCAGAGCCACCTACCTTGGGAAAAGCTTGATGAACCGATCTGTACTGGCGCGATTCGCGCTCGTACCACTCACCGTTGGCGCGGGCCTGGTGGTCCCGGCGGTGCCGGCCGCCGCCGCTCCCGCGTCCGTCGCCGCCACCACCGAGTGGTACGTCGACTCGGCCAACTGCTCGAACAACGGCGACGGCAGTGCATCCAGCCCTTTCTGCACCGTCTCCCGAGCCGCGGACGTCGTCCAGCCTGGACAGACGGTCCTGGTTCGGCCCGGTGACTACCGGGAGTCCGTGGTGATCACCCGTTCGGGGACGGAAGGTGCGCCGATCACCTTCCGGGCCGTGAACGGGCCGGGTCGCAGCACCACCGTCGTCAAGGTGGGCAAGCGACGCGGCGCCAACGGCAGCGAGAGCGCGTTCACTCTTCGCGGCGTCCACGACGTGGTCCTCGATGGCTTCCTGGCGTTCGGTGACGGCACGGCCGAGGCCGTCCTCGTCGACGGTTCGTCCCGCATCACCCTCGACCGGCTTGTCACTTCCGAGTACGACGCCCGGGGTGCGGTCCGGATCACCGGCGCTTCCGCGGACGTGACGGTGAGTCGTGGCGCCTTCCGTCCGGGCAGCGGCCTGGTGGTGGATGCGGGGGTGCGCGGTGCGCTGGTTACCGCGAGCACCTTCACCCAGAGCGGGATCACCGTGCGGGACGCGCCGGGCACGAAGATCGTCGGCAACACGCTGGAGACCGACTGCACCCTCGCCGTGGACGTCACCGGCACGTCGCCGGGGGTGTCGATCCGGAACAACATCCTGGAGACCGCCACCGGCCCGCTCAGTGACGCGGTGGCGTGCGAGGTGCCCTCCGAGGCGACCGCCATCGCCGTCTCCGCCGGCAGCGTCGCGCAGACAGTGGCGGACTACAACCTGATCGAGCCGGCCAGCGGCGGTCCGCTGTACCGGTGGAGTGCCGCCGAGTACACCAGCCTGCCCGAGTTCGTCGCTGCCACCGGTCAGGGCGCGCACGACATCGCCGCCACCCCCTGGCTGCGGTCGACGGACGCGTACGACCGGCCGTACTACGAGATCGCCCCGAACTCACCCGCCGTCGACTCGGCCGATGCCACCGCCGAGGGTGTGTCCCGCACCGACCTGTTGGACAACCCGCACACGGACGACCCGGCGAAGACGAACACCGGCACGGGCTCGGGTTACCACGACCGGGGTGCCGTCGAGGCCCAGGGGCCGGTGACGGTCAAAGAGCTGCCGATCCGGCGGAAGGCGGGCGGCACGCACCTCGATGTGACCGCCGAGCTTTCCATCACCACCGCGTGGACGACCGACGGTCCGTTGGGCAAGGTATCGCGCAACTGGAGCGATGAGTCCAACCGTCGGGTGCTCCCGCTCGGGTCGGAGGACCACCGGTTCCCCCGTGCCGGCCGGGTGTGCGAGGCCCACCAGGTCAGCCTCAACGACTTCCGCCAGTTCCGGGAGACCCCGACGACGACCTGCCTGGTGCTGGGTGCCGCCTACACGCCGGTGTCACCGAAACGGGTGCTCGACACCCGTGCCGGGATCGGTGGGTATCCGACAGTGCCGATCCCGCCGAACCAGGCGGTCACGCTGCCGATCAACCCGCTGAACGGGGTGCCGGAGAAGGACGTCAGCGCCGTGGTGCTGAACGTGACAGCGACCCAGCCGACTTCCGCCGGTTTCCTGCAGGTGTATCCGGAAGGCGAACCAACCAACTCCTCGAGCGTCAACTTTGTCGCCGGTGAGACAGTGCCGAACCTGGCCACCGTGGCGGTGCTGAAGACCAGCGCTGTGGTGATCGTCAACAAGTCCAGCGGTACGGTTCACGTCGTCGCGGATCTGCAGGGGTACTACTCGGCGAGTGGGTCGGGGTTCCGGTCGGTGGCTCCGTCGCGGGTGTTGGACACCCGCAGCGTCGGTGGCTCGTTCGCGCCGAACACGGGTCGGGCGGTGGATCTGTCCGGTCGGATTCCGTCCGG
>NZ_JBSFBM010000527.1:0-3073 GCF_053592955.1 Micromonospora sp. NPDC002411
TCCTGGCCGGTCGCCGAACCGCCGCTCACCCTGCGGACGGTCCTGTAGCGGCGCTCGCCCTGCGGCCGGTCGCCGTACTGCCGGTCGCCCTGCGGTCGGTCGCCGTAGCGGCGCTCACCGGTGGGCCGGTCGCCGTAGCGACGCTCACCGCTGGGCCGGTCGCCGTAGCGACGCTCGCCCTGTGGACGGTCGCCGAACCGACGCGGGCCGCCGGAACGGTCGCCGTAACCGCGCGGCTCCGCCTCGACACGAACCGGGACACCGCTGGGCTCCCGCGCGCCGACCAACTCGGCCAACGCCTGGTCGCCGACCCGGACCCGGGTCTCGGCCGGTGCGACGCCGGCCTTCTCCATCATCGCCAGCGTGGTGCGGCGCTGCTTGGGCAGCACCAGCGTGGCGACCGCGCCCGACTCGCCGGCCCGAGCGGTGCGCCCGGCCCGGTGCAGGTAGTCCTTCGGGTCCTTCGGCGGGTCGACGTGCAGCACCAGGGTGACCCCGTCGACGTGGATGCCCCGAGCCGCCACGTCCGTGGCGACCAGCACGTTCATCCGGCCCTCACGGAACTCCGCGAGGGTCTTGGTGCGCATCCGCTGGGTCTTGCCGCCGTGCAGCCCACCGGCGCGTACGCCGACCGCGGCGAGCTGCTCGACCAGCCGGTCCACCCCGAGCTGCGTACGGGCGAAGACCATCGTCCGGCCGTCCCGAGCGGCGATCGAGGCCGCCACCGGGAACTTCTCGTGCGGCGGGATCAACAGCATGTGGTGATCCATGGTGGACACCGAGGCGGTGGAGGGCGCCGTGGAGTGGGTCACCGGGTCGTTCATGAACCGCTTGACCAACGCGTCGACGTCACCGTCCAGGGTGGCCGAGAAGAGCAGCCGCTGACCGTTAGCGGGCGTCTTCGCCAGCAGGTCGGTCACCTCGGGCAGGAAGCCCATGTCGGCCATCTGGTCAGCCTCGTCGAGCACCGTGACCTCGACGTCGTCGAGCTGGCAGATGCCCCGCTCGATGAGGTCGCCGAGCCGGCCAGGGGTGGCCACGATGATCTCCACGCCGCGCCGCAGCGCGTCGATCTGACGGTCGTACGGGACACCGCCGACGGCGGTCTTCAGGAAGATGCCGACGGCCTTGCCCAGCGGCAACAGTGCGTCGTTGACCTGCATGGCCAACTCCCGGGTCGGAACCAGGACGAGGGCGCGGGGGCGCATCGGCCGGGCCCGGTTGCGGGTCGCCAGCCGGGCGATCAGCGGCAGACCGAAGGCGAGCGTCTTGCCCGAACCGGTCTGGCCACGGCCCAGCACGTCCCGGCCGGCGAGCGCGTCCGGAACGGTGGCCCGCTGGATCTCGAACGGGCTGGTGATGCCTTGCTGTGCCAATGCGCGGACCAGCGGCTCGGGCAGGCCGAGGGCGGCGAAGTCGATGGGTTCGGCGGTGTCGGCCGCCGGGGTGGGGTCGAAAACGGACGTGACGGTGCTGGGGTCAGCAGAGGTGGTCAACAAAAGCCTTTCGAGCGGGGCGCATCTTCGCGATGGCCTGCCGCGGCTGTGCCGCCGGATCGCCCGCAAGATCGCCCAGGGGCGCGCACCACGCGCGCCGGGTCAGTGATCTAAGCCAGTGTACGGCGGTTCGGCGAACCCGCCAGCCGGTTGCCCGACCGTAGTGGGCGGACTCACCATCGCGTCCACTCGACGGGTCACCCGTTGAGCACGCCGCCGACCAGACCGTCCAGTGCATCACCGGCGAGCAGGACGATCATGACGCTGATCGCGACCAGCAGCCCCAGAGCAGCGGCCAGAACGATCACCACCCGGGCGTTGCGGGAGCGCTCGGCCGGGGTGTCCGCCCAGCCCTGGGCCAGGATGTGACCGGTCAGCGAGCCGGACGTCTCCACCGCGTTGGTGGGCATCGCGATCGTGGTGAAACCCGGCCCCTCACCGCTGCCGTAGACGGTGCCGGCCAGGTCGGAGCCACCGCCGCGTCGCCCATCATGAGCGCCAGCCGCAGCCGGTCCGGAGTTGACCGCCGACCTGGCGGTCGGTCCCGTCGGCCGGGAGTTTCCGGAGCTGCTCGCCGGCGATTGGGGAGAGCCGACGCTGGACGGCGGCCAACTGGGCAGCGCGGGAGCGGGCACCACCGGCGGCGCGGAGACGGGTGCCTCGGCCCACCCGCCGGTCGACGCCGAGCGGGTCGTCCCGGCGGCGGCCGGCCATCCGGCCGGCGGTGCGGAGACCGGTGCGGTGGCGCGTACACCGGGCGTGTCGATCACCGCCGGCGGCGGTGGAAACGGCGGTGCCGGCATCGGACCGGGCGGGGCGGGCACCGGCGGCACGGGTGGTGGAACGGGCGGGCCCGGGACGGGCGGCGCCGGCGGACCCGGGACGGGCGGCACCGGCGAGGGCGGCGGTACGGGCGGACCCGGAACGGGCGGTACCGGGCCGGGCGGCGGCGCGGGTCGGGGCTGTGGCGTCGGCATCGGGCCGGGTGGGTACGGACCCGGGGCCGGCGCGGGTTCCGGCTCGGGTGGTGCGGGCTGGGCCGGCCCAGGGCCGGGCGGCGTGGGCTCCGGCCTCGGCTCCGGAGTCGACGGCTCCGGAGGCTGGGCGGGCTGCGGCGGTTGCGCCGGCTCGGGCGGCTCGGTGCTCACCGGCCCGGCTCCGTAGACGGTTGGCGTGCTGCCCCGAGGGCCCGGCGTGCCGATCGCACCGGCCGTGACCCGGCTGCCGGTGGGAACGGTGGCGCTGGCCCGCGCCGGAGCGGTCGAGTCGTTGCGCTGCCCGGGCACCGGAACGTCGGCCGAGCCGGTCGCGCGGTAGGTGGTAGCGGTGACCGGGGCGCTGGCCGGCAGGTCGCTGCGGGACGCCCCGGCGGTCGAGACGCTGGCGCGGGCCCGTACCGGCGCAGCTGGCTGCTCCGGGAGGGCGCTGGCCGGCGTGGTGTGCCCGACGGCAACGGCCGCCGTGGCCTTCCCGACGGCAACGGCGGGAGCGTCCGCGCCGGCGAGCACCTTGACGCCCGTCCCGGTCATCATCACGTTGGCCGGGGTGATGTCCCGGTGCACGATGCCGAGCCGGTG
>NZ_JBSFBM010000528.1:0-3070 GCF_053592955.1 Micromonospora sp. NPDC002411
GTTCGAGTCGATCGACCGCGACGGCGTCGGCCGGCTGGTGCGCATCGCCTCCGAGGAGGGTCGGGCTGCCCGGTCGCGGTGCTCTACCTCGCCAAGGACCCGGCCGCCTCGACGTTCCGCACGCTCAGCGGAGACTTCGGCGTGTTCGACGTGACCGGGGCCGGCGACGACGCGGTCGCGGCGTCCCGCTCGCAGGCCATGGCCGTCAGCGGCCTGGTCACCGAGGACCCGGCCGCCTCGGGCCACGGCTTCCGCACCACCCTCGGCCAGCTCCGCGCCGTCGCCGCCCAGGTCGAGTAGAACGGCTGGAACGCGGACGGCACCCGCCGGGTGCCGTCCGCGTGCTCACTGCTCCCGGTAGGTGGCCAGGTCGAAGTCGGCGTACGCGCCGTCGCCGCCGAGATCCTGCACCCACAGGCCGAGGAACGCCCCGGTGAAGCCCCACGCCGCCGGCTCACCGTCGATGATCAGCGCGGCGTGCTCGTCGGACAGGATGGTCGCGTCCAGGTCGACGCCGGCTGGCTGCCAACCGGCGCCGAGGTCGTAGTCGAAACGCACCACCGGCCCGTCGAACACGGCCCGCAGACCGACCCGGGTGACGCCGCTGACGTCAACGGTCAGATCCGGGTACGGGGTGCGCCTCCCGTTGTCGGAGCTGAGCAACTCCAGCACCGTCCGCCCGTCGTCGTCGCGGGTCAGGTAGAGGTGGTGCCAGTTCAGGGTGTTGTAGTACGCGGTGACCCCGGCGAGCTGCCGGTGGTCGGCCGGGTCGAACTCGACAACGGTCTCCAGCGAGCAGTGCATCGCCCCGACACGTCGCGCGACCAGGCTCGGGGCCTGCCGTCCGACCGGCGACTGCCCGCCGTGGATCCGCACGTACGACGGGCGGGCGTGCAGGTCGACCCAGTCGGTGGTGGCCGGTCGGCGCAGCGTCGACCAGCACAGGCCCAGCTCGGGGGCGTCAAAGTGATCGGTCTCGGGCTCCGCCGGCCACGGGTGCGCGGGCAGGTCGGGTGCGACGACCTCGTCCGCCGGAACCCCTCCGGCGATCTTCGGCCACTCACCCGACGGCCACTCGACCCGTTGGATCGCGGTCTCCCGGCCGAGCACACAACTGCCCAGCGGGGAGTAGGGGCGCCCCACCAGGTGGGCCAGGTACCACTCGTCGGTCTGGGTACGAACCAGGCTGCCGTGACCCGCCTTCTGCAACCGCAGGTCGGGGCGGCCCACGGAGGTGAGCAGCGGCCCGTCCGGATCGACCTCGTACGGCCCGAACAGGTCCCGGGACCGCGCCATGGTGACCTGGTGCTCCCAGCTGGTGCCGCCCTCGGCGGCCCGCCCAGCAACGCGTCATCCGGGCCGCGCTCGCCAACGCCCGACTCACCGCCGCCGACGTCGACCTGGTCGAGGCGCACGGCACCGGCACCCGGCTCGGCGACCCGATCGAGGCGCAGGCGCTGCTCGCCACCTACGGTCAGAGCCGTCCGGCCGGCGAACCGCTCTGGCTCGGCTCGCTCAAGTCCAACCTCGGCCACACCCAGGCCGCGGCCGGGGTCGGCGGCGTGATGAAGACGGTGCTCGCCCTGCGGGCCGGTGTCATGCCGCGCACCCTGCACGTCGACGAGCCCACCCCGCACGTGGACTGGACCGCCGGCAACGTCCAGCTGCTCACCGTTGAGCGCCAGTGGGCGCCGGGGGAGCGGCCCCGACGGGCGGCGGTCTCCGCGTTCGGCATCAGCGGCACCAACGCCCACGCGATCATCGAGGAGGCTCCGGCGACGGACGTCCCGGCGACGGACGTCCCGGCCGCCACCGACCCGGTCTGGGTGCTCAGCGGTCACACGCCGGAGGCGCTACGCGCCCAGGCCGGGCGCCTCGGCGCCTTCACCGCCAGCTCCGGGGCCAGCCCCGTCGACGTCGCCCACTCGCTCGCCGCTACCCGTTCACCGCTGCCCGTCCGGGCGGTGGTCACCGGCGCCGACCTTCCGGCCGGCCTCGCAGCCCTGGCCGACGGGAACGCCGCCGCCGGGCTCGTCACCGGCACCGTCCAGGAGGGCCGCACCGCCTTCCTCTTCTCGGGTCAGGGATCCCAGCGGCAGGGCATGGGCCTCGACCTCGCTGAGCGGTTCCCGGCGTACGAGCAAGCATTCGACGCGGTCTGCGCGGAACTGGACCCCCACCTCGACCGTCCGCTGCGGGAGGTGATCGCCGACGGGGTGGACCTCGAACAGACCGTCCACACGCAGGCTGCCCTGTTCGCGGTCGAGGTGGCCCTGTTCCGTCTGGTCGAGTCGTTCGGGGTCACCCCGGACTACCTGGTGGGGCACTCCATCGGTGAGATCGCCGCCGCCCACGTGGCCGGCGTGCTGTCCCTTGCCGACGCCGCGACGTTGGTGGCGGCGCGAGGCCGGCTGATGCAGGCGTTGCCGCCCGGTGGGGTGATGGTGGCGGTACGCGCCACCGAGGCCGAGGTGCTGCCGCTGCTGTCCGCCGGTGTGGACATCGCCGCCGTCAACGGTCCCCGGTCGGTGGTGCTGTCCGGCACCGCCGACGCCGTGACGGCGGTCGCCGCCCACTTCGACACGTCCAAGGCGCTGACGGTCAGCCACGCGTTCCACTCGGCGTTGATGGAGCCGATGCTGGCCGAGTTCGCCCAGGTGGCGAGCGCCCTGACCTACCACGAGCCGGTCATCCCGGTCGTGTCCAACCTGACCGGGCAACTCGCCGGCACACCGGACGCCGACTACTGGGTCCGGCACGTGCGCGGGGCGGTCCGGTTCGCCGACGGCATCGCCTGGCTGCGCGGCCGTGGCGTCACCCGGTTCCTGGAGATCGGCCCGGACGGCGTCCTCACCGCGATGGCCCGGGACAGCGACGACACCGAAGCCACCTACGTGCCCCTGCTGCGCCGGGGCCGCCCCGAGGTGACCGCCCTGGTCACCGGGCTGGCCGAAGCGTACGTGCGGGGCGCCGCGGCTCCGGCGGAGGCCAACCACCGGCGCAGCGGGACGGCCAGTTCGACAAGACCCCACCGCAGGACGTGGCAGCCGAGCAGTGCGTCCTCGGCGGC
>NZ_JBSFBM010000529.1:0-3038 GCF_053592955.1 Micromonospora sp. NPDC002411
CCCGCCCCCAACCCGGGAGTCCGCCATGCGCACACCACGTCCGCGCCTCACCGCGGCCGTCGTCCTGGCCATCCTCGCCAGCCTCCTGCCGATCATCGTCGGGGTCACCGTCGCGGCACCACCCGCGGCGGCGGCACCACCCGCTACCACCCAGTTCGAGAAGATCAAGCTCGACGGCGGTCTCTCCATGGGAGAGCCGATCGAGTTGTCCGTCCTCCCCGACGGCAAGGTGCTCTACATCAACCGGGGAACCAGTTCCGGCGGTGGACAGGTCCGCCTCTACAACCCCACCACCCGCGCCACCACCGTCGCGCTGACACTGCAACTGGACGCCCGCTTCGAGGACGGCCTGATCGGCATCACCGCGCACCCGAGGTTCGCCACGAACCGCTGGGTGTACCTGTTCTACTCACCGGCCGGGACACCACTGGTCAACCGCATCTCACGGTTCACCTTCAACCCGAGCACGTTGGTGCTCGATGCGGCCAGCGAGACGCGGCTCATCGAGTGGCCGACCGAACGTCGGCTCTGCTGCCACTCGGCCGGGTCGATGACCTGGGACAGCAACGAGAACCTCTACTTCGCCGTCGGTGACAACACCAATTCCGGCGGGGACTCGGCGGGGATGGCGCCGATCGACGAGCGGACCAGCCGCGACGCCCAGTACGACGCGCAGCGGACCTCGGGCAACACCAACGACCTGCGCGGGAAGATCAACCGTATCCACCCGGAGGACAACGGCACGTACACCGTCCCGACCGGAAACCTGTTCGCCTCGGGCACGAGCGGCACCCGTCCGGAGATCTACGTGATGGGGGTGCGCAACCCGTACCGGGTCTGGGTGGACCGGAAGAACAGCAACACCCTCTACTGGGGCGAGGTCGGGCCGGACGCGGGCGCGACGATCGCCAACCGGGGGCCGGCGGCGTACGACGAGTGGAACCGGGCCACCGCGCCGGGCAACCACGGTTGGCCGTACTGCGGCGGGCCCAACGTCGCCTACAACGACTGGGACTTCGCCACCAACTCGCCGCGCGGCTGGTTCCCGTGCGGCGGCAGCACCGGCCCGGTGAACAACTCGCCACGCAACACCGGCCTCCAGCAGCTACCGCCGACCCGGGGTGCGCTGGTCTGGGAGCAGCACGGCGGCAGCAGGGAGTGGCCCGCCCTGGACAGCCCGGGCGGCTGTGGCTCGCCCAACCACGCCGAGGTCTACCACTACGACCCCAACCTGGTCTCCGACGTGAAGTGGCCGGCGTACTACGACAACAAGCTGCTGATCACCGAGTACTGCCGTAACTGGATCAAGGAGGTCCAGTTCGACAACGGCAACGCCCGCACCGGAAACCCGACGGTCATCGAGCCGGTGCTGGCCGGGATGTCGTTCGTCCACCCGATCGACATGGAGTTCGGGCCGGACGGCTCGCTCTACCTGCTGGAGTACGGCAACGGCTACTTCTCCGGCGACGCCGCTGCCGGGCTGTACAAAATCAACTACGTGGCCGGTGGACGATCCCCGACCGCCGTCGCGTCCGCCACGCCCGACAACGGCCTCAGCCCGCTGACCGTCAGCTTCTCCAGCGCCGGCAGCACCGACCCGGACGGCGACCCGCTGACCTACGCGTGGGACTTCGACAGCAACGGCACCGTCGACTCCACCGCCGCGAATCCCACCTACACGTATGCCAGCAACGGCGACAAGCGGGCCCGGCTCACGGTGTCCGACGGGACCGGCCGCTCCGGCACCACGCAGATCGCGGTCGTGGTGGGCAACAACCGGCCCACCGTCTCGCTCAACGGCATCCCCAACGGTGGGCTGTTCTCCTGGGACGAGAACCTGACCGCCACCGCCACCGCCACCGACGCCCAGGACGGCACCATCGCGTGCGCGAACGTGACGATCCGGGCGGCCCTGGGCCATCAGGAGCACGCGCACGAGGAGGGCCAGGGCACCGGGTGCGGCTTCACCGTCAACACCGGGCCGGTGCACGCGGGACCCGACTCGGTGCTCTTCTTCCTGCTGCGCGCCGGCTACACCGACCGGGGTGCGGCCGGGGCCGTACCGCTCACCGCGGAGAAGGACGTCACCCTCTGGCCCAAGCAGTGGCAGGCCGAACACTACGTCTCGCTGCACGGTCCCCAGGTCATCAACGCGAGCGGCGCCGAGGGCGGGCGGCGGCTCGGTGACATCCAGAACGGCGAGTACGTCCGGCACCACGGGGTGAGCCTGAAGGGCATCACCGGGGTCCGGGCCCGCGTGTCCTCGGACAAGGCCGGCAACGTCGCCTCCTTCCGGTACGACTCC
This sequence comes from Micromonospora sp. NPDC002411, assembly GCF_053592955.1. Taxonomy (NCBI): domain Bacteria; kingdom Bacillati; phylum Actinomycetota; class Actinomycetes; order Micromonosporales; family Micromonosporaceae; genus Micromonospora; species Micromonospora sp. NPDC002411. The sequence continues at coordinate 2,306 of NZ_JBSFBM010000529.1, forward strand.
CCCACCGGCCCGGAGATCGCCCGGGTGACAGTGCCCAACACCGGCGGCTGGGACAACTACACCGAGATCAGCGCGTCGGTCACCAAGCCCGACGACAACACCCACGACCTGTACGTCGTGTTCACCGGCGGCAGCGGAGGCGCCCTGCTCGACCTGGACAGCTACACGTTCACCGGTGCGGGGGTGAGCACCCCGACGGGCGGCCCCCGCACCGGCACGATCCGGGGCATGGGCAAGTGCGTCGACGTCAACGCCGGTGGAACCGCCGACGGCACCCGCGTCCAGATGTGGGACTGCATCGTCGGCGAGGCTAACCAGCAGTGGACGCTGCCCGGCGACGGCACCATCCGCAACCGGGGCAAGTGCCTGGACGTCCAGTCCAGCGGCACCACCAACGGCACGCTGATCCACCTGTGGACGTGCAACAACACCGGAGCCCAGCAGTGGGTGCCCGGCCCCAACGGCAGCCTGCGCAACCCGCAGGCCAACCGCTGCCTGGACATCCCCGCGTCCACGCCGACGAACGGACGGCAGTTGCAGATCTACGAGTGCAACGGCACCGCGGCGCAGAACTGGATCCTGCCGTGACCCGCCCGTCCCCTGTCCCACAAGGAGCTCCCATGCGCAGACGCGCCATTCGCCAAGCTGTTCGGCGTCGAGCCGGCCAAGCGCCGCCCCGGCTACGCCAACTTCGCCATCGAGAACCCGCCACTCAAGCTCGTGCTCCTTGAGG
>NZ_JBSFBM010000530.1:0-3027 GCF_053592955.1 Micromonospora sp. NPDC002411
TCGAAGACCGTTCGCGTGACACTGGTCAACCACGTCTGGACCGAGAACATCAAGAAGGCCCTGCCGGAGTTCGAGAAGCAGACCGGGCTCACTGTGGCGTGCAGGCGCCGGGTGAAGTCGGTCAACCGGGCCCACTGCTCGCCCAGCGAGTGAGTGGGCGAGCCGATCGGGTCCTTGAAGAAGAAGCCCAGCTCGGTCAGCGGCCCCACCAGCCCGGCGGCGTGCGCGGCGGCGGTGAGCCGGGCCAGGTCGAGCACCAGCGGCGCGGCCAACGCGGAGTCGCAGCCGTGCCAGGTGAACTCCATCCGCATGCCGGTGCCGAGGAACCCGGCGAAGGTGATCAGGTCCCAGGCGGTCTTGAAGTCGCCCAACTCCTCGACGTACTCGATGCGCGTGCCGCCCTGCGGGACGTAGCCCAGCGTCTCGCCGAGCACCCGCTGCTTGCTCTGCACCTTCGCCGCGTTCGCGGCCGGGTCGGCCAGGGTGGCACCGTCGCCACCACCGAGCAGGTTGAACCCGGACCAGGAGCGCACGTCCAGGTTGCGCATCGCGAACATCGGCGCGAGCACCGACTTGACCAGGGTCTCCCCGGTCTTGCCGTCGTGCCCGGCGTACGGCAGGCGGGCCTCCTCGGCCAGCGCCGCCAAGGCCGGCAGCCGCAGCCCGGTGGACGGGGTGAAGTCGACGTACGGGCAGCCGGCGAGCACTGCCGCGTACGCGTAGAGGGAGCTGACCGGCAGCACCTCGCCGGGCCCGGCCAGAGCGGCGCTCAGGGCGGCCGGGTCGGCGTGCCCGGGGTGCGGTTGCGGGGCCGGCTCGGTGGCGGAGACGTTGACCACCACCACCCGGTCCAGGTCGTGCCGCTCCCGGAAGGCGGTGAGGTCATGGACCACGGCGGCGGCACGATCGGCCTGGGTCGCACCGACCGGCGCGGGGCGCAGCTCCTGATCGACCACGCCCAGCTCGTCGCGGAGCGCGGCGACCAGCCGCCAGGGGATGACACCGGCGTCGGCGAGCGCCTCGGCGCGCTTGCACAGCGGAGTGGTGGCCACGTCGTGTCCGCCGAAGACCAGGTCGGCGAAGGCTGGTAGAGCCGGGCCGCGCAGTTCGGGAAGCTCGGTGACGCAGCCGGTCGGCCCGGCCAGGCCGGCCCGCAGCGCGAGCCCCCCGACGATGCTGGTGGTCGCGACGGATCCGCGCGCTCCTACCAGCCAGACACCTGTTCGCATGGTGCTCCTTCCCCGTTCACGAGGAACCGTCGGTACCGCTAAATATAGGAATATCAGAATATGTTTCGGAAAGATACGGCCTTGGTCGAGGGGCCCCGTCCGCCCTCCCCGCACCGGATCGGCACCGGTTTCCGACGTCGGCGTCGGCGGCGACGACGCCGGACCGGATCCCGGCCCGGGTACAGGCAGACGGGGCTTGGTAGACAGGGTCGGGTCGGCGTCTCGACCCTGTCTCCCCCGCATCCGACCAGTCGGGGCGTTGGCATGCCCCGGCCGGGCGTCTCAGGCCGCCGCGCCCACCAGGTCACCGAACCGAGCACGACCCGCCGAACGTCGACGAGTGGATGCGGTACGGGTGGGGGCAACGGCGGGCGGTCTAGTCAGGTCCTGCGGTGTCCACCGATGGTGGCGGTCCTCCGGTGCGGCCGGGGAATCCCGGTCCGGTCGCACCGGACGACCGTCCTGCTCGTGCGCCACCGGGCCGTCAGGCCCGGCCGCACGCTCTCCGACGCCGACCTCGTCCCGGCCGCGGGGCGCAATCCGCGGCCGGTCCTCGCCGGTCGGCTTCGGGAAGCCGGTCGGGCGATGGCGATGCGAACACCGTCATCGCGGATGGTCGATGGTCAGACGGTCGCCGCGGTCAGCGCCGGTTCGACCTCGGTCCAGGAGGAGCCGAGTTCCGCCGAACGGGCCACCGCGTCCAGCACCAGCTGGACCTGCAACGCGTCGGCGAACGAAGGAGTCGGGTCGACACCGGTGGCGACCGCCTCGATGAAGTCGCGCATCTCGTGCGTGAACGAGTGCTCGTAGCCGATGATGTGGCCCGGGGGCCACCACGCCGACATGTACGGGTGCTCGCCCTCGGTCACCAGGATGCGGCTGAAACCCTGCTCCGCGGTGGGCCGGGTGGCGTCGTAGAACTCCAGCTCGTTGAGCCGCTCCAGGTCGAAGACCACGCTGCCCAACGAACCGTTGATCTCGACGCGCAGCGCGTTCTTGCGACCGGTGGCGAACCGGCTCGCCTCGTACGTGGCCAGAGCGCCACCGTCGAGCCGGGCCACGAACACCGCGGCGTCGTCGACGGTCACCGGCCCGGTGGGCGCCGTACCGCCGTCCACAGTGGCCGCCAGACCACTCGACTCGGCCGGCAACGGACGCTCCTTGACGAAGGTCTCGGTGACCGCGCTGACCCCGCTGATCCGCTGACCCGTGACGAACTGGGTCAGGTCGATGATGTGGGCACCGATGTCACCGAGCGCGCCGGAGCCCGCCCTGTCTTTCTGCAACCGCCAGACCAGCGGGAACTGCGGGTCCACGATCCAGTCCTGCAGGTACGTCGCACGGACGTGTCGAATCACCCCGAGCCGTCCGTCGGCGACCAACTGCCGCATCATCGTGACCGCGGGGACCCGGCGGTAGTTGAACCCGCACATCGACCGCACTCCGGCGGCCCGGGCGACCTCCGCCGCAGCGGTCATCGCCCGCGCCTCCTCCACCGTGTTGGCCAGCGGCTTCTCGCACAGAACGTGCTTGCCGGCGGCCAACGCGGCGAGGGCGATCTCGGCGTGACTGTCGCCCGGGGTACACACATCGATCACGTCGATGTCGTCCCGGTTGATCAGATCACGCCAGTCCGTGGTGTACGCCTCCCAGCCGAGTCGGTCGGCGGCGTCCGCCACCTTCCCTGTGTCTCGACCGCAGATCAGCGCCATCCGGGCCCGCGCCGGCAGGTCGAACACGCGGTTCACGGTGCGCCACGCCTGTGAGTGCGCGGCGCCCATGAACGCGTAGCCGACCA
>NZ_JBSFBM010000531.1:0-3010 GCF_053592955.1 Micromonospora sp. NPDC002411
CCGGTTGGACGACGGCCGCCGCCGCGGAGATCGTGCAGAACGGGTCGTTGCTGCTGCCGGTGCCACCGCTGGCGGAGCAGCGGTTCTGGTCCACGGACAGCTCGGCCGGCAGGACGGCTTGGGCGGCCGGCTGGGTGGTCACGGGCACTGCGGCACGAGCGGGCACCGCGGCGCGAGCAGGCACCGCAGCATGCGCCGCCGGCCCGGCCAGGCCTCCGGCACCCAGGACAAGGGGTACGACTAGGAACCCGGCGAACCAGCGACCACCCATGGACCATCCCCGTCTTATGTCGATCATGATCAGGACGGAGACTACCGGCATTGCCCGGCCGGTCACGTCAGTCGATCGGTCACCGTCGCCGGAACGGCCGGAGCCGGCACCATCACGTGGTGCCGGCTCCGGATCCGTTCGGTCACGGGTTGGCGGCGATGAAGTGGCCCGCCTGGTCGACGACCACATCCGTGCTGCCACCGCTGTTGTTGGTCAACGTCACGGAACCGTTGGCACCCACTCGCACCACCGCGGCGTTCGACGCCGTCTCCCCGGCCACGAAGTTCACGTTCGAGGCGGCGGACGGCGCCTCACCCTTGGGCTGTGCGGTGAGGACACCCGCTGCGGTCGGCCCGGTGACCGTCAGGTTGGCGACCAGCGCGGTCGGCTTCGGCGTCGTGTCGTTGCCGTTCGGGTCGAGGTAGGGCACCAGAAGGTTAAGCGACGAGAACGACGCCAGCCTGCTCCCGCCGTTCCCGGACCGGGTGTCGAGGATTCGCCGGGGGCCGTACGGGACGAAGCCGTCGGTGGCTCCGGTGCCGTACCAACCGGCCAGGTCCGCGAGCACGTGGGTGGTGCCGGAGCTGACGTTCTGGATGACGAGCCGGCCGTTCACCACCGGCACCGTCACCAGGTTGGGGATGGTCTGGCCGGTGACGAAGTTCAGGTTGGACGCCGTCGGCACGGACGAACCGGCCGGGTACACGGTGAGAAGCCCGTTCGCCGTCGGCTGGGTGGCCGTCACGTTCAGCACGACGGCCTTGGCACCCGACGGCACCCGCCCGGAGAGATCCAGCACCCGGTAGCTGTTCGCGGGGACCGGCGCGCCTCCGTTGGCCCGAGTGTCCAGCACGCGGGTCGGCGCCAGCGGCTTGAAGCCGTCACCGAAACCGGAGTAGAAGCCCTGCAGGTCGACGACGACGTGCACCGTTCCGCCGGCGTTGTTACGGATGCGCAGGTTGCCGTTGGACATGGGCACCGTGACCTGGTTCGGCACGGTCTCGCCGGGAACGAAGTTGACGCTCGACCCCTGGGGAGTCGTCGTCCCGTCGGGGTAGACGCTGAGGTATCCGGCGCTGGCCGGCTGGGTGGCCGTCACATTGAGGACCACCGCCGTGATGTTCGAGGCCGAGACACCATTGATCGACATGACCGGCAGAACGATCTCCGAGTTGGCCGCGATAGGAACGGTGGTGCTGATCCCGACGGCGGAGCGGGTGTCCAGCAGACGGGTCGGTGCCACCGGAGTGAACATCGCGCCGAGGACCGCGCAGTCTCCACCCAACGGCTCGGGCACGAACGGCGGGAGCACCCGGAAGTTGTCGAACCGGACGTCGTTGTCCACACAAGCGGAACCGGCGCGCTGGAGTTGGCGATCGACGGGCACGATCGGGCCCACCCGGTAGAACCGATCGTTGGTGAAGATGCGGGCCACCTTGCCCACCGGACCATCGGTGGGCCACGCGTGATTGACCGTCAGGGGTGAGGTGTAGTCCAGCGATGAACCGCCGGGCTTGCTCTGGACCCCGTACCCGCTCACCGTCCGGCCACCCTGGAGTTCGACAGCGCCCCGGTCGTGATACCCGTTGCCAGTGCCGGTGTTGGCCACGGTCGGTGCGTCGGCGTGTGCGTTGTCCAGCAGGTCGGTGCGGGCGACCCCGGGTGCCGTCGCGTCGGCGGAGTCGACCGCCGGCGATGCGGCGGTCGGTGGGATCCAGCCGCGCTGGGTGCCCTGCTGCTCGCCCAGCAGTACCGGAGCCAGGATGTCGTGGCCGCCCTGCCCGGTGGCCGCCCGGAACGACGCCAGGTCGGCGTGATCGGTGTCGCTCCAGCGGTAGACAGCCCCGCCACTGGCCGGGTCGACCAGGTTGTAGTCGGCCGCCGTGCTGGCGGTGGCGGCGGTGGAGACCGAGATCGCCGGTGCGGTCGTCGGGTCGGCGCAGGCCCCCGGCGCCGGGACGGGCCCGGAACCGGTACGCAGGATGTTGTTCCGGATGCTCGCGCCGGTCGAGGCACCGGCCAGCACGATCCCGGCCGTGCAGTCGGTCACCACGGTGTTGCCGGTGATCCGGGCTCCCGGCGCGTCGGTCACGGCGACCCGGGTCTTGAAGAAGGTGTTGGCCGTGACCACCGCGCCGGTGACGCCCGCCTCGACGGCCACGCCGGTGCCAGAGCCGGAGAACCAGCCCCGACTCACCGTGACAGCACTGGACGAGCCCGTCACCCGGACGGCGGGCAGGGTGCCGGCGCCAGCGGCGATACCGTCCACGGTGACCCGCTGGGCCCCGCTGATCAGAGCCGGCACCGCGTCGCCGCGGCCGGTGAGCGTGAAGCCCTCGACCACTACGTCATGCACGCCGGAGATCGTCAGCGGCGTACCGCTGAGCGTGTAGTGACCGAGACGAACGATGCCCCGCGAGGTGTTGACCGCACGCACGGTGATCGGCGCGGACTCGGTGCCCGACCGCGTGACCGTCACATTCTCCGCGTAGTCCCCCGGCTGCACGAGCACCGTCTGACCCGGCTGGGCGACCGCCAGAGCGGCGCCGATCGTGCAGTAGGGCGCGGCCTCGCTGCCGTCGCCAGCCGGCTTGCAGTTGGACCGGCTGACGTACACCTCGGTGCCGGCGCTCGCGGCCCTGGCCGCCGGTCACCACCTACGTCCAGCCGGGCAGGCAGTACTCGTTCCAGGATCGCGGCCGTCTCCATCACGGCCAGCGAGTCGTAGCCCAGATCCTC
>NZ_JBSFBM010000532.1:0-3005 GCF_053592955.1 Micromonospora sp. NPDC002411
GTCCTTGCGGGCGGCGCCGCTGCCGGGGCCGGCGCCCGCCGCGAAGATCACCGCGTCGGCGTCGGTGAGGTGCGTGGCGAGTTCGGCGACAGTGGTGTGTTCCAGGTCGCAGACGACGGGTGTGGCGCCGGCGGCGCGTACCGTCTGGGCCTGCGCGGGGTTGCGGATCAGACCGACCGGTGTGTCGCCGCGTTCGGTGAGGCGGTGGTGCAGCAGTAGGGCGATCTTGCCGTGGCCTCCGGCGATGACGACGCGCATGCGCCCAACCTACCGGCGGTGTGGGAGCCCTCGCAGCGGACGAGCCCACCGGGTGGGCTTGACCTTGACCTGTGGGGAAGGCCCACCCTGGGGTGTGCCGGTCGCCGTGGCCGGCACGAGGAGGGTGTCGACGTGGGGCTCATGACCATCGGGGTGTTCGCGCAGGCGGCGGGGCTGACGCCGAAGGCGCTGCGCCTGTACGACCAGGTGGGGCTTGTGCCGCCGGCCGCCGTCGACGCGGAGTCCGGGTATCGGCTCTACGACCCGGCGCAGGTGCCGTCGGCCCGGTTGGTCGCCCAGCTGCGGGGCATCGGTATGCCGTTGGCGACGATCCGCGTCGTGTGTGGGTTGGATCCGGCGGCGGCGGCCGAGGCGGTCACCGCGTACTGGCGGCGGGTCACCGCCGACACGGCGGCCCGCGCGCGGCTCGCGACCATCCTCGTGGACCACCTGTCTGAAGGGGGCGCCACCATGTCCGACCCGGGTACGACCATCGCTGTCCGCTACGCCGCCCGTTGTGAGACGGGGTTGGTGCGAGACAGCAACGAGGACGCCGCGTACGCCAGCGACCGGTTGCTGGTGGTCGCCGACGGCATGCGGGGGCCCGGCGGTGCTGCCGCCAGCGCCGCCGTGATCGACGCTCTCACCCCGTTGGCGCTGGTGGACGCGCCGCCCGTCGACCTGTTGACGATGCTCGCCGCTGCGGTCGCGGACGCCGACCGGAGTGTGCGGGGGTTGGCGACCGACGACCACCAGCCGGGCACCACGGTGACCGCGGTGCTGCGCAGCGGTTCCCAACTGGCCCTCGCGCACGTCGGTGACACCCGGGCCTACCTGCTGCGCGATGGTGAGTTGTCGCTGCTCACGCAGGATCACACCTGGGTGCAGGCGCAGGTGGATCAGGGCAGGCTCGACCGTGACGAGGCCGCCGCGCATCCGCAGCGCGCGTTGTTGGTACGCGCCCTCGGTGCCGGGACGCAGGTCGAGGTGGACCTGGCGCTGCGGACCGCCCGGCCGGGTGACCGGTACCTGCTGTGCTCGGACGGGTTGTCCGCGGTCGTCGACCGGGCCGCGGTGTGGTCGACGGTGGCCGCGCCGACTCCTCCGGCGGAGACGGTACGGGCGTTGGTCGAGTTGGCGCTGGCGCAGGGGGCGCCGGACAACATCGCCTGTGTCGTCGCCGACGTCGTCGCGGTGTAGACGTCGCCCTCCGTCCGCCGCCGGGCCCGGCCGGTGCGGGGTTCGGCGGCGGGTGGCGGGTTGAGGCAGCATGGAGGGGTGATGGAGAGCCTCGACGCGTTGACCTCGCTGGTGGCCGGGGGTGGGGTGGTGGTGCTCAGCGGCGCCGGCCTGTCCACCGAGTCGGGCATCCCGGACTACCGGGGCCCGAGTGGGGTGGCGCGGCGGCACACGCCGATGACGTACCAGGCGTTCACCCGGGATCCGGTGGCCCGGCGGCGTTACTGGGCGCGCAGCCACCTGGGGTGGCGGTTGATCGCCGGTGCGGCGCCGAACGTCGGGCACCGGGCGGTGGCGGGGTTGCAGCGGGCCGGTCTGGTCGACGCGGTGATCACCCAGAACGTCGACGGTCTGCACGGTGCTGCCGGCAGCACGTCGGTGATCGAGTTGCACGGTCGCCTCGACGAGGTGACCTGCCTGGACTGCGGCAACCTGACCTCCCGGGAGGAGTTGGACCGGCGGTTGCGGGAGGCGAACCCGGACTTCGTGGCCCGGGTCGCCGCGGTGAACCCGGACGGTGATGTGGATCTCCCCGACGAGCAGGTGGAGGCGTTCCGGACGGTGGACTGCGGGATCTGCGGCACCGGCATGTTGAAGCCGGACGTGGTGTTCTTCGGCGAGACGGTGCCGGCGCAGCGGGTGGCGCGGTGCTTCGAGGCGGTGGAGCGGGCCCGGTCGTTGCTGGTGCTGGGGTCGTCGTTGACGGTGATGTCCGGGCGACGTTTCGTGATTCGGGCGGCGAAACAGGGCATCCCGGTGGCGATCGTGAACCAGGGGCCGACCCGTGGTGACGGGCACGCCAGCGTGTGCGTCGACGCGCCGTTGGGTGCGGTGTTGCCGGAGTTGACCGCGCGGGTGAGCGCCAGCGCGGCCACTGTCGGCGTGTGACCGGCGGCCAGGTGACCGGCGGCGGGCCGGGGGTAGGACATCTGGCGGTAACACCAACGCTGGTAGCGTTGTCGGTGCCGGTAACACCCACGTGGGAGAGACCGCCCGACAGCACGCAGGGCGGCGCCGAAGGGGCAAATCCTCCCCGGAACCTCTCAGGCAAAAGGACCTCGTGGGCAGGCACTGTGGAGCGCCGTACCTGGGTGTGACAGAGGGGGAGGCCGACACGTCGACCTCGCCCCGGGAGCGCCACCCATGACCGTAGAGCAGTTCGCCACCCGTCACATCGGTCCCGGCCCCGACGACGAGCGTCGGATGTTGGAGGTCGTCGGGCACGACTCGATCGACGAGCTGATGGACGCCGCGATCCCCGAGGTGATCCGCTGGCACGGCACCCTCGACCTGCCGGACCCGGCCACCGAGGCCGAGACGATCGCCGAGCTGCGGGCCCTGGCGGCCCGCAACACCGTGGCCGTCTCCATGATCGGCCTGGGCTACCACGGCACGCACACCCCGGCGGTGATCCGCCGCAACGTCCTCGAAGACCCGGCCTGGTACACGGCGTACACGCTGGATGGTCGTCGACGCCCGGCGGCAGAAGTTGTGCACCCGATTCTTCG
>NZ_JBSFBM010000533.1:0-2994 GCF_053592955.1 Micromonospora sp. NPDC002411
GTCGAGGGTCGGGGCGGGGTGGAGATCTCCAACTGGCCGCCCGGCTCCAGGGTCACCACGCCGCCGTCTCGCAGCGGCTCGGCCGGGCTGGTGGGGGCGAGCAGCCGGACGATCACCGGGGCGCACAGGCCGACGAAGCCGACCGGGCCGGTGAGGGTGACCGCCGCGGCGGAGAGCAGTACGGCCAGCACCATGACGGTGAGCCGGGTACGCCGCACGTCGAGGCCGAGCACGGTGGCGGTGTCGTCGCCGAGGGCGAGGATGTCGAGGCGGTGTCCGAGCAGCACGAGCACGAGGGCTGCGCCGACGATCACCGGGGCGAGCTGGGTCAGCGCGGTCAGGTCGCTCTGCACCAGAGAGCCGTTGCCCCAGGCGAACAGACCGATGGTGGCCTGCTCGAAGAGGAGCAGCAGCAGGGTGGTCACCGACCCGAGCGCCAGCGCGGTCGCCGAGCCGGCGAGGATCAGCCGGGTGGTGCCGGCCTGCCCACCGGAGGACATCGCCATCACCAGGCCGGCGGCGGCCAGCCCGCCGCAGAAGGCGAGGCCACCGGAGGGCAGCGCCGGCAACGAGATGCCGAACGCGGCGACGGCGACGATCGCCAGATGGGCACCGGCGTTGACCGCGAGGGTGTCGGGGGAGGCGAGCGGGTTGCGGGCGATCGACTGCAACGCCGCGCCGGCGAACCCGAGTGCCACGCCGATGGCCAGCCCGGCGAGCAGCCGAGGCAGCCGGGAGGCGATCAGCACGCGGGCCGCCTCGTCGTCGTCGCCGGTCGCGAGCCGGAGCAGGTCGAGGGCCCCGACGTTCGAGGTGCCCTGGGTGAGGTGCACCGCGCTGACCACGAGCAGCAGCAGGAGCGCCGCGACGAAGACCCCGGCGACGCGGGGTACGGCCAGGCGTCCGCCCGGAGCCGGCCGGGTGGCCGGCTCCGGGCGTGAGGGTGCGTTCAGCACGCTCACACCGCGTACGTCTTGACGAGTTCGTCGATGTACTGCTTGCCGGAGAGCGGCCCACCGAAGGTCCAGATGCCGTTGGGCATCTTGTGCAGGTTGCCCTTCTGCACGAAGGGCAGCGACTTCCAGATGGCGTTGCTGGCGAGCCCGTCGGCGAACACGTCGTCGCCGTCGGAGGCGTTGTAGAAGAGACGCATGTTCGGGTCCTTGAGCACGGTCATGCCCTCGACGTCGGTCTGGCCGAGGCCCCACACCTCATCGGTCTTGCCGGTCCAGGCGTTGGTGAGGCCGAGTTGGATGCCGATCTGGGAGACGAGCGCGCCCTTGCCGAACATCCGGATGCTGACGGTGCTGCCCTCCTTCCAGCCGTCGGCGATGGCGAACGGCTGGCCGGCGGCGCCCGCGTCGGCGATCTTCTTCTTGCCGTCGGCGATGGCCGTGTCGAAGTCGGCGAGCAGCTTCTCCGCCTGCGCGGTCTTGCCGACGGCCTTCGCGATCATGGTGAGGTCCGCGCGCATCCGGCCGAGGTTGTCGGTGGCGTCACTGGCCTTGGCGACCACGACGGGGACGAACTTCTCCAGCTGACTGACGATGGTGCCGCCCCGGTCGTCCTCCATCACGACGAGGTCGGGCTGGAGGGCCACGATCGAGTCGATGCTGGGTTCGCCGCGAGCGCCGACGTCCTTGACGCTCGGGTCGAGCTTCGCGGAGGTGACCCAGGTGCCGTAGCCCTTCGGGTCGGCCACACCGACGGGCATGACGCCCAGGCTGACCAGCATCTCGACCTCGCCCCACTCGAGCCCGACGACCTTGGTCGCCGGGGCCTTGAGGGTGATCTCCTTGCCCCGGCTGTCGGTGATGGTGACCGGCCCGCCGGCCGCCGAGGCGGAGGTCTCGGGAGTGGCGGCCTTCTCGGTGGTGCCGCAGGCGCCGAGTGTCAGGGCGGCCACGACGGCGATGAGGGCTGTGAAACGGGTACGGGTCATGACGGTCTTTCTCTGCTGGGGATGAGGGGTGTTTCAGACCAGGGCGCGGACCGCGTGCCGCCCGACGGGGCGGGTGGTGACCAGTCCGCTGATCGGATCGGTGGTCACCTCGATGCGGATTCCGTAGGTCTCGGTGAGGGCTTCCTCGGTGAAGACGGTGGCCGGGGTGCCGGTGGCGCGGACCCTGCCCTGGTGCAGCAGGACCACCTCGTCCGCCACGGCGGCGGCCTGGTTGAGGTCGTGCAGGACGACACCGACGGCGACGCCGTGGTCGTCGGCGAGGTCACGGACCAGGTCCAGGATCTCCACCTGGTAGCGCAGGTCGAGGAAGGTGGTGGGTTCGTCGAGGAGCAGCACCGGAGTGTCCTGGGCCAGGCAGGTGGCCAGCCACACCCGCTGCAACTCGCCGCCGGAGAGTTCGTCGACCGGCCGCTCGGCCATCGCGGTGACGCCGGTGACGTCCATGGCGCGGGCGATGGCGGCGGGACCGTCCGGATCCTCGGTGCGCCAGCGCCCCCGGTAGGGGTGCCGGCCGTAGCCGACGACATCGTGGACGGTGACGCCGCTGGGCACCGGACGGCTCTGGGCGAGCAGGGTGACCCGCCGGGCGAACTCCCGGGACGGGAGGCTGGCGGCCGCGACGCCGTCGGCGAGGTGGACCAGACCGGACTCGATCGGGTGCAGGCGGGCCAGGGCCCGCAGCAGGGTGGACTTGCCACTGCCGTTGGGCCCCACGAGGGCGGTCACGGCGCCGGCGCGAAGGTTGATCATGGCGCCGTGCACTACCGGCACGCCGTGGTAGCCCAGACGGAGGTCGACGCCGGACAGGCTGCGCTCCCCGTTGGCCGACGCCAACTCGTTCTGCATGAGGTTAGGCTAACCTAACGAAATGCCGGCGTGTCAAGTCGGCCAACGGGTCAGCTCACCGGGGACGGACCGGCGGTCGTCGCGGGCTCGCACCGCCGTCGAAATCGGCGGCGACGTGCAGGAAGTCGTTCCAGAAGTCGACCATCACCTCGAACAACTGGCGCTTGGACCAGATCTGCCGGGCG
>NZ_JBSFBM010000534.1:0-2992 GCF_053592955.1 Micromonospora sp. NPDC002411
CCGGTATCCGGACGAAACCGCGCCTTGCCGGATCGCCGCCCGGACTCCGCCTCGGCTCGACCGCCCTTATGAAACAGGCCCTAGGTGGGCCGTCGGGAGCGTAACGGCAGGCAACTGAGTACGGATGCCGATGTCTTCGCGTCGCAAGTCCGGTGAGGATCCTTCGCATGGATCACAACGGGGTACGGGGGCGCTACGGCCGGAGTGTGGCGGTGGCGTCCGGTTGGTACGTGACGGTCGGTGCGGCCGTGGCGGTGGGTCTGGCGAGTGTGCCGAGTCCGCCGGCGACGGACTGTTCGGCCTGGTTCAGTTGCCTGTCGCCGGGGGAGTCCCTGGCGCTGGTCATGCTGGTGTGGGGCGGGCCGGTGCTCGCCGGGTTGCTCGTCGTGACGGCGCTGGTGACCGCGCTGCTCGTCCGGCTGGTGCCCTCGGCGGTGCTCGCCGGCACCCTGTCCGCACTGGTGACCGTCACGATCTGCGCGGCCGTGTACGCGGGGCGCTCGTGAAGCGGCTCGGCCTCGGAGGGCTCTTCTTCGTCTGGTTGTACGGGGTGCCGTTCCTGCTTGTGGTGGGCCTGATCCGGCGCACCTCGAAGCCGTACGCGCCGACCCACGAGGCGGCACAGGCGTTCGGCGCCGGCACCGACGCCGTGCTGATCGCCGCTCTCCTGCTCAACGCGCTGCCGATTGTCGGGCTGTGGCTGGCCGGCGATGCGGACTGGAGCCGGCACTTCCGCTGGGCGGTCGGCGGGATGGTGATGGTGTATCTGATGGTCGTTCTGGTCGGCCGGATGGCCACCGGGGTCCTGATCGGCCACACGCCCGCCGATGACGAGCCCGCCCCGGCGGTCACCCAGTGCATACCGCGCAGCGGCGGGCGGGGCTGCCCCGGCGGGTGAGCCGGGCCGGCGTTCCGGGGTGACGGCGGCGCTGCCGCCACCCCGGCACCGGTCAGGAGATGTCGCGTCGACGCATCAGCAGGGTGCCGACCACGCCGGTCACCACCGCGTACCCGATCAGGACGGCGGCCCCGGCCCAGCGCGGCGGGTTGCCCGGAATGTCGGCCCCGGTGACCATCAGCGACGAGGCCAACGACGGCACCAGCAACTGGAGGTTGTTGATCCAGTCACCCCACCGGTCGGCCAGGATGGCGATCACGAAGATGGCGCCGATCGAGCCGCCCAGGTAGAGCAGGATGCCGGTCACTGTGGCACCGATCTGGCTGCGCAGCAGCACGCCGATGCCGACTCCGAACACCGCCCAGAGCAGGTACGCGAGCAGGTTCAACCCGATCGCCCGCCACGCGGCCTCGTTGCCCAGTTGTGAGTCGAGCCCGATGGCGTTCAGCACCGCCGAACCGGCAACCAGGTTGAACGCGGTGGTCACCAACCAGAACAGCAGCGCCAGCACGCCCGCCGCGACCAGCTTGGCGCTCATCACGGCGGTGCGGTGCGGGTTGGTGAGGAACGTGGTGGTGACCGTCTGGTGGAAGAACTCGCTGGTCACCACGATGATGCCGAGCAGCATCACAATCAGCAGGCCGAAGAACTGCCCGGTGGTGAACAGGTTCGAGGAGAGCGCGTCCGCGCTGGCCGCCGCCGCCAGGGTGTCGGCCTGGTCGGCCGGCACCTCGCCGAGGTTGCCGTTGGTCAGGGTGTCGGCCTGCAACCAGTTGATCAGCAGGGTGAGCGCCCAGAGCGGCAGCGAGATGAGCGCGAAGATCCACCAGGTGTTGGTGGTGCGGATCTTGAGCAGCTCGGATCGGACCAGGTTCATCGGATGCCCGCCTTTCCGGCCGTCAGCTCCAGGAAGACCCGTTCCAGGTCGGGCCGTTCGGTGGTCAGTTCGTGCAGTTCCACGCCGGCGGCGAGGGCGGCGCGGCCGATGGTCGGCGCGTCCACCCCGCTGACCAGCAGCACGCCCTGCTCGTCGACGTTCACCGTCGCCGACTGCGCCTTGAGCGCTGTGGTCAGCGCCTCGGCCTGCGGCGTACGCACCCGGACCTGCGCGCCCTGTGCCATCGACCCGAGCACCTGGTCGACCGGGCCCTGCCGGATCAACTGGCCGGCGGCGATGATCACCACGTCGTCGGCGAGCAGCTGCATCTCGGACAGCAGGTGGCTGGAGACCAGCACCGTACGACCCTCGTGGGCGAGGTTCTTGAGGAACCCACGCATCCACCGGATGCCCTCCGGGTCGAGCCCGTTGGCCGGCTCGTCCAGGATCAGCACCCGGGGGTCGCCGAGCATCGCGGCGGCGATACCGAGCCGCTGCTTCATGCCCAGCGAGTAACCCTTGAACTTGCGCTTCGCCGCCGGGGTCAACCCGACCAGTTCCAACACCTCGGCGGCCCGCTGCTTGGGCAGCCCGGCCGCCGCGCAGATCACCCGCAGGTGGTTGATGCCGGTGCGGCCCTTGTGCGCGCTGGACGCCTCGAGGATCGCGCCGACGTGCCGCAGCGGGTCGGCGAGGTCCGCGTACCGGCTGCCGCTGATGGTGGCCGTGCCGGCGGTGGGCGTGACCAGGTTCAGCAACATGCGCAGCGTGGTGGTCTTACCAGCGCCGTTCGGGCCGAGGAAGCCGGTCACCCGCCCCGGCGCCACGGTGAAGGACAGGTTGTTCACCGCCCGGACGTTCTTGTACTGCTTTGTCAGACCGGACACCACGATCTGACCGTCGCTGGTGGGGCTTCTCTGCCCGTCAGTCATCGTTCTCCTCCCGTGCGTGGCGTCGAGGTACGCCGTGGCACAGCGTGACGGCCCAATGCAACAAGGTCAATCAGGCGCGGTCCGTATGTCCTGATCCGTCTCAGGGTGGAGGCGGGTCCTCCCTGCGGTTGACGACCGGGATCAGCGGGCGATCCAGGTCGCCCGTGCCGCGCCCAGCAGCGCGCCGTCCGCCGATGACGGCGATCCGTTCGCCGGCCCGGATGGTCAGTGTGACGTCGCGTAGCGCGGTGGTCCGCTCGTACGCCACTGTCACCCCCTCGAACC
>NZ_JBSFBM010000535.1:0-2987 GCF_053592955.1 Micromonospora sp. NPDC002411
GCTCCGCTACTTCGTCGCGGTCGCGGAGGAGTTGCACTTCGGCCGCGCCGCCGCGCGGTTGCACATCGCCCAGCCGGTCCTGTCGCGGCAGATCCGGGCGTTCGAACACGAACTCCGCGCCGAGCTCTTCGTCCGGGATCGCCGCTCCACAGTGCTGACCGAGGCCGGCCGGCAACTGTTGGCCGATGCCGGTCCGCTGCTCGCCTCGGCCGACGCGCTGCGTCGGCGGGTGCAGCGCGCGGCGCACGGCCGGCAGACGTTCACCATCGCGTTCATGCCGGGCATCATCGTCACCGCCGAGGCCCGCGCCATCGCCCAGCTGCACCCGGACCTGGCCGTCGGTGTCGTCCGCACCTCCTGGGAGGACCAGGCCGAGGTGGTCCGCGAGGGGCGCGCCGACGTCAGCTACGTACGGCTTCCGGTCGACCAACGTGGTCTGCGCCTACGCCCGCTGTTCACCGAACCCCGTGTCGTGGTCCTGCCCGACGAACACCGGCTGGCGGGTAAGGAGTCGGTCGACCTCGCCGAGCTGGTCGAGGAGCGCCTGCTCCAGGACCCGGACGCGGTGCCCGAGTGGCGGGACCTGCCGAACCGTCCGATCGACTCCGACCCCCGCCCCCGGCCCGAGCTGAACTCCGTCGAGGAGAAGCTGGAACACGTCGCCGCGTACGCCGGTGTGGTGATCCTGCCGCTGTCGACCGCGACGTTCTACACCAGGCCGGGCGTCGTCCACGTGCCGGTCGACGACCTCGGGCCCAACCAGGTGTGTCTGGCCTGGGCCGAGGACAACCGGTCACCGCTGGTGCGGGAGTTCGTCGAGATCGCCGCGCGCTGACGCCCCGCACCGGCCGCGGTGGGGGCTCTGGTTAGGCTCAGGGCATGTTCCGTGCGGCAGGGCCCGACGACTTCGCGCAGATCATCCACCTCTACCGGCAGCTCAACCCGGACGATCCGGTGCTGGACGACGGCTCGGATGTGGCGGCCTACCAACGGATCCTCGACACACCCGGGCTGAGTCTCTTCGTCCTCGACCTGGACGGGGTCGTCGTCGCCACGACGTACCTCAACGTGATCCCCAACCTCAGCCGGTCGGCGTCGCCGTACGCCGTCATCGAGAACGTGGTCGTCGAGGAATCCCGGCGGGGCACCGGTCTGGGTCGGCAGATCATGGCCGGCACGCTCCAGGCCGCGTGGGACGCGGGCTGCTACAAGGCGATGCTGATGACGGGCTCGCGCACTCCCGCCACCCACGCGTTCTACCGCGCCTGCGGGTTCGCGCCCGACGTCAAGACGGCGTACCTCGCTCGACCGCCGGCGTCGGACGGCTAGCGAAGGTCTCGCGTAGCGCGACGTCCAGCGACCGGCCGGTCGTCGGCTCGATGAACAGGTCGGTGAGCAGGAGGTCGGCGACGTAGGTGGGGTTGACCCCCGACTCCTTGCCCCCGAGGCCCTGCAACGCGCCGCCGAGACGCAGGGCGGTTCGTGCCGCGCCGGCCGGCAACCGGGCGACCCGGCGGCGTCGACCGACCGCCTCGGCGATGCGCGCGAGCATGTCGGACCAGGTGAGGTTCTCGTCGGCGACCGGAATGTCCGCACCGCTGGCCTGCTCCAGAGCGTCGGCCGCGACCTCGGCCACGCTGCGCGCCGAGGCCGCGGCGCTTCCGCCGGTCGGTGCGACCAGAGGTGTACGCGAGCGCGCCCACCGGTCCAGCGGACCGGCCCAGTTCGGCAGCCGGTCGCCGGCCCGACCGAAGACGAAGGGCAGTTCGAGGACGGCGACCGGCAGATCCGGACCGGCCGCCGCCCGTCCCTCCCGGGCCTGCTCGACACGGCACCGGATGTACGTGTGCCGCTCGGGGAGCCGCCACTGCGGATGCAACCTGTCGAAGTAGGTGTAGTACGAGCCCATCACCACCCCACGGGTGAGGCCCTCCGCGCGGGCGGCGGTGAACAGGCGTACCACCGGGTCGACGTTGTCACGGCGGAACTGCGGGTAGATCGGCTTGGGCAGCGGCCGCTGCTCGTCGGTCCGGGTGGCGTACACGACGCCGTCGTGACCGGCGAGCAACGACCGCAGCTCCTCTGTCGAGGCGGACCCGACGTCCAGCAGGTGGTCGACCCCCGGATGGGAGGTACGCGCCACAGCGGTCGTGGCGTGACTGCGCTCACGCAGCACCTCCACCACATGAGCACCGATCAGGCCGCTGCCACCCACCACGAGAATCCGCACGCACCATCGTCCACTCTGGAGACCTGTCCTTGTCAACCCACGACCGCCGCCGGCGGACCGTCGGTCACTGCTTGTTCTTCGCCACGTTGTAGATGTCCAGGACGTCGTCGTCGAAGTAGGGGCCGTACATGTTGCCGGAGAACTTGTACGACATCACCGAGTTGACGAACCCGAACCGGAGGTCGTTGTCCCACGCTCGCAGGAACGGACCACCGCTGGCGCCCCGGGTGAGCGGGCAGTCCTTCAGCTTGATCCGCTGCGCCCCGGCGGCCTTGGTGGTGCCCTGGTCGTAGTACTGCGACTCGCCGTCGTACGGCGGCTCTGCCGGGTAACCCAGCAGCAACACCGAGAGCTTCTTGGACTGGTTGACGCTGAGCCCCTGCCCGCCGGTGACGTGCACGAGCCGTTTGCCGCCCCGCGGGTGCATGGTGACGAAGGCGAAGTCCCACCAGAGGAAGCCCCAGTCGACCCAACCCTCGACCGAGGTGAACTCCTTGGGGAACCAGAGGCCGTGCACCGCGACGCCGTTGGTGAACTCCGGCGCGTACGCCCAGTTGTCGTACCAGACCGATCCGCCGTCACCGGGGTGTACGCAGTGACCGGCGGTGGAGACCAGATTCGCCTGCGGGTTGTTCACTGTCGCGCCGGAGCAGAAGAAGTCCTCGTTGTTGTGCCGGAAGAAGACTCGACCGACCCCGGGTGAGGCGTTCACCGCCTGGGTTGCCTGGCTTGCGCCCCTGGCCGCCACCCCCAGACC
>NZ_JBSFBM010000536.1:0-2980 GCF_053592955.1 Micromonospora sp. NPDC002411
GCCGGATCGAGCAACTCGGCGCACCCGCCGACCTGTACGAGTTCCCCGCCACCGCGTTCGTCGCGAACTTCCTCGGCCAGTCCTCGCCGCCGCGACCCGGCGCGCGGAGAAGCGGCAGGCCCGCTGGTGGCCGCTGATACGTCGGCGGACGTAGCGACGGTGCCGTCGCTGGACGCACGACGGGTGCCCCCGGCGCGGGCAGAATGACGGCCATGCGACCAGGCGGGCGGTGGGGATGGCCGGATGCGGTGCCGGCCCTGGTGCTGCTCGCGTTCGGGTTGCTCGCCACCGGGCTGGCCGGTGACAACCAGCCGGGGTCCAGGCCGGTGGACGCCGCCTGCCGGGTGCTGATCGCGGTCGCCGCGCTCGCCCTGCTGTTCCGGCGGCGCGCCCCGGTGGCCACCCTCGCGGTGATCACCGTGGCTAGCTCGACGTACCTGGTGCTCGGTTACCCGTACGGACCGATCCTGCTCACGTTCCTGCTCGCGGTGTACACCGTGGCGGTGCGACTGCCGGTGCGCCCGGCGGCGCTCGCGGCCGGCGGCGCGTTCGTCCTGTTGGTGGCGCACGTCTTCGTCGCCCGGGGGCCGGCGCCGGGTTGGGCGGGAGTGCTGCCCGCCTCGGCCTGGGTGGTCGTACCGTTCGCGGTGGGCGTGGTGGTGCGGGTCAACCGTGAGTCGGCCGCGCGTACCCGCGCCGAGGAGGCCCGCACCCGCGCCGAACAGGCTCGGCGGCAGGCCGACGAGGAGCGGCTGCGCATCGCGCAGGAGGTGCACGACGTGGTGGGGCACGGCTTGGCCGCGATCAGCATGCAGGCGGAGATCGCCCTGCACCTGCTGCCGAAACGGCCGGAACAGGCGGAGACCGCGTTGACCGCGATCAGCCGGACCAGCCGGGAGGCACTCGACGAACTCCGGGTCACCCTCGGCGCCGTACGGCAGGGCGCCGAGCGCGGGCCGGTGCCCGGCCTGGCCCGGCTCCCGGCGCTGCGCGACCGGCTCGCCGGTGCCGGGCTCACCGTCGAGACGCGGGTGACCGGCGACCCTCGGGAGTTGCCCGCAGCGGCGGACCTGACCGCGTACCGGGTGGTGCAGGAGGCGCTGACCAACGTGCTGCGGCACGCGGGGGTGACCAGCGCCGAGGTGACCGTCGACTACCGCGCCGACGAGGTGACAGTCGAGGTCACCGACCGGGGGACGGGCACCGGGGCCGCAGTGTCGGGCGGTGGGGACGGGCACGGTCTGGCCGGGATGCGGGAGCGGGTCGAGGCGCTGGGCGGGCGGTTGGACACCGGGCCGCGCTCCGGCGGCGGATTCCGGGTGTACGCCCGGCTGCCCGTGGAGCCGACCACGTGATCCGGGTGCTGGTCGCCGACGACCAGGACCTGGTCCGGCTCGGCCTGCGCGCGCTGGTGGAGAGCGAGGACGACCTGGCGCTCGCCGGTGAGGCCGCCGACGGGCTGCGGGCTGTCGAGCTGGCCCGGCGGGAACGGCCGGACGTGGTGCTGATGGACATCCGGATGCCCGGCATCGACGGCATCGAGGCGACCCGGCGGATCGTCGCCGATCCCGACCTGACCGGCACGCGGGTGGTCGTGCTCACCACCTTCGAGCTGGACGAGTACGTCTTCGACGCGTTGCGGCACGGCGCGAGCGGGTTCCTCACCAAGGACACCCGGCCGGTCGACCTGCTGCGCGCGATCCGGCTGGTCGCCGAGGGGGAGGCGCTGCTGTCGCCGTCGGTGACCCGCCGGGTGGTGCGGGAGTTCGCCACGCGGCCGTCCCGGGTGCTTCGCCCGCACCCTCGGCTGGAGGCGCTCACCGACCGGGAGCGCCAGGTCGTCGGCCTCGTCGGTGAGGGCCTGAACAACGAGGAGATCGCCGCCCGGTTGGTGGTCAGCCCGGCGACCGCGCGGACCCACGTCAGCCGGGCGATGGGCAAGCTGGGAGCCCGGGACCGGGCCCAGCTCGTCGTCTTCGCGTACCAATCGGGGTTGGTCTCGGGGTGAGGCCCGGGCCGCCAGCGGCCTTGCGGGTGGCCGGTTACCCTAGCGGTGGCCGGACTCCGCAGTGCCGGCCGGGTTGTGCCCGCCGGAACACTGACAAACGGGATGTTCGCGTGTTTGACACCTTGAGTGACCGCCTGTCCGGGATCTTCACCAAGCTCCGCGGCAAGGGGCGGCTCACCGACGCCGACATCGACGCCACCGCGCGCGAGATCCGCCTCGCGCTGCTGGAGGCGGACGTCGCGCTGCCGGTGGTCAAGGGCTTCATCGCGGCCGTGAAGGAGCGGGCCCGCAGCGCGGAGGTCTCCCAGGCGCTGAACCCGGCCCAGCAGATCATCAAGATCGTCAACGAAGAGCTGATCAACGTGCTCGGCGGCGAGGGCCGGCGGCTCCAGTTCGCCAAGCAGCCGCCGACCGTGATCATGCTGGCCGGTCTCCAGGGTTCCGGTAAGACCACCCTGGCCGGCAAGCTGGCCCGCTGGCTCAAGGGCCAGGGGCACCAGCCGCTGCTGGTCGCCGCCGACCTCCAGCGCCCCAACGCCGTCGGGCAGCTGCAGGTGCTCGGTGGCCGGGCCGGTGTCGAGGTGTACGCCCCGGAGCCCGGCAACGGCACCGGTGACCCGGTGCAGGTGGCGCGCGCGTCGATCGAGCACGCGAAGCGCGCCGCCCGCGACATCGTCATCGTCGACACCGCCGGCCGGCTCGGCATCGACGCCGAGATGATGCAGCAGGCCGCCGACATCCGCGACGCCGTCTCGCCGGACGAGGTCATCTTCGTCATCGACGCGATGGTCGGTCAGGACGCCGTCCGCACCGCCGAGGCGTTCCGTGACGGCGTGGGCATCACCGGTGTGGTCCTCTCCAAGCTCGACGGCGACGCCCGTGGTGGTGCCGCGCTGTCGGTGCGTGAGGTCACCGGGCAGCCGATCCTGTTCGCCTCCACCGGTGAGAAGTTGGAGGACTTCGACGTCTTCC
>NZ_JBSFBM010000537.1:0-2951 GCF_053592955.1 Micromonospora sp. NPDC002411
TCCTGATTGACCGCACTACCCCGCACCACCGCCAACACGCGATGCCCATTGGCCACCGCATCCGACAAACGCTCCACCACCAGAACACCGACACCCTCACCCCACGCCGTGCCATCCGCCCCCGCCGCGAAAGCCTTACACCGACCATCACCGGCCAACCCCCGCTGCCGCGAAAACTCAATGAACGTCCCCGGCGTCGACATCACCGTCACACCACCAGCCAACGCCAAACCACACTCACCAGACCGCAACGCCTGCACCGCCAAATGCAACGCCACCAACGACGACGAACACGCCGTATCCACAGTGACCGCAGGCCCCTCCACACCTAACACATAAGAAACCCGACCCGACAACACACTCGCCGCGTTACCAGTCCCCAAGAAACCATCAGCCTCCCGCGGCACCGCCAACAACAACGTCGAATAATCCTGACCATTCGTCCCCGTGAAAACACCAACCGGAGAACCCCGCAACCCCAGCGGATCAACCCCCGCCGACTCCAACGCCTCCCACGACACCTCCAACAACAACCGCTGCTGCGGATCCATCGCCAACGCCTCCCGAGGCGACACCCCGAAAAACGACGCATCAAAACCCGCAACACCACCCAAAAACCCACCAGCAGAAACATACGACGTCCCAAACGACTCCCCATCACCCACCAAACCCGCCAAATCCCAACCCCGATCCGACGGAAACTCCACCACCCCATCCCCACCCGACACCACAAAATCCCACAACTCATCCGGCGACCCCACACCACCCGGAAAACGACACGCCATACCCACAATCGCCACCGGCTCATCCACCACAACCGACGACGACACCACCTCCGAAACACCGGAGCCTCCACCCAACAACGACCCCAGATAACCCGCCAACACACCCGCCGACGGATAATCAAAAACAACACTCGACGGCAGCTGCAAACCCGTCACCACATTCAACCGATTACGCAACTCCACCGCAGTCAACGAATCGAAGCCGAGTTCCTTGAACGGTTGGTCGGCGTCGATCAAACCGGCGCCGGTGTGCCCGAGGACGGCAGCCGCACTGGTGACCACCAGGTCGAGCAGTTCGCGGGACCGCTCCTCGGCGCTCATCGCGGCGTACCGGCCGGCGGCGGGCGCGGCCGGCGTCGAGTCGGTGACCTGTAGGCGAATGTGGTCGGGCAGCGCGCTGACCAGCGGACGGACGCGGGCGGACGCGTACATCGGAAGGAAGCGGTCCCAGTCGACGTCGGCGATGGTCACGCTGGTCTCGTCGCGGTCGAGGACCGACTGGAGACCGGAGAGGGCGAGTTCCGGGTCGACGGTGAGCAGGCCACGCTTGCGCAGCTGCTCGGTGATCTCCGGGTCGTCGGCCATGCCCCCGCCGGCCCAGACGCCCCAGGCGATCGCTGTGGCCGCGAGACCACGGGAGCGGCGCCACTCGGCGAACGCGTCGAGGAAGGCGTTGCCGGCCGAGTACGCGGCCTGCCCGCCGCTGCCCCAGACACCGGAGATGGAGGAGAACAGGACGAAGGTGCTGGGCTCGTCGCCGAGCGCGGCGTCCAGGTTGGTCGCGCCGGCGACCTTGGCGGCCAGGACGGCGTCGAGGTCGGCGGCGGTGGCGGTGTCCAGGTGGGTGTGGTGGTCGACGCCGGCGGCATGGACGACGGTGTCGATCCGCTCGCCGGCCTCCCGTAGTTGCTGGACGAGCCGGTTCACCTCGTCCGGGTCGGCGACGTCGCAGGCGCTGACTGTCACCCGGGCCCCGTGGCGTCGCACCTCGGCGGCCACCACGTCGGCGTCGGGCGCGTGGAGACCGCGACGGCTGACCAGGACCACGTGTTCGGCTCCGCGGACGGCGACCCAACTCGCCACCCGGGCGCCGAGGCCACCGGTTCCGCCGGTGATCAGCACGGTGCCGCGCGGCAGCCATGCGTCGCGGGGTGCGGCCTCGGTGTGCGGGTGTCGCAGCAACCGACGTACGTAGGTGCCGGATCCGCGTACCGCGATCTCGTCCTCGCCATTGCCGTGCAGCGCGGTGACGACCCGGTCGGCGGCACGCTGGTCCAGCTTCTCCGGCAGGTCGACGAGGCCACCCCAGAGGTGGGGGCGTTCCAGGCCGAGGACCCGACCGAGGCCCCAGGCGAGGGCCTGGCGGGGCGCGTCGAGGCGGTCCGCGCGGCCGGTGGCGACGGCGCCCCGGGTGGCGGCCCACAGTGGTGCTTCCATGCCCGCGTCGGCGCAGGCCTGCGCGACGGTCAGGAGGGTCGCCGCCGGGTCGAGCGCGGGGTCCAGGGCGAGCAGGGACAGGATGCCGTCGGTGGGGCCGGCGGTGCGCAGGCGGTCGGCGAGAGCGGTGCGCTCGGGGGTCACGGTGAGCACTGTGGCGTCGCCGAGTGCGGACAGGAGCGCCGTGGTGTCGTCGACGTCGGCGCTGGTCAGCACGATCCACCGGCCTGCCGCCGGGGTGTGGTGTGTGCCGGTCGACGGCTCCCAGCCGATCCGGTAGCGCAGTGTGTCGAGCACCGCGTGGGTGTGCCGGCGCCGCCGCCACGCGGAGAACGCGGGCAACAGCGCTTCCAGGGTTTCGCGGTCCTCGTCCGAGCCGAGGCCGAGGGTTTCCGCGAGGAAGGCCGTGTCCTGGCGCTCGATCGCCGACCAGAAGTGCCCGTCGGCCGGGTCGCCGGCCGTCTCGGTCCGCTCGGCGGGCGGCGAGGTGAGCCAGTACTGCTGCCGTTGGAAGGCGTAGGTGGGCAGGTCGATCAACCGCCCACCGGTCAGGCAGGGCGTCCAGTCCACAGCGACACCGCGCACGAAAGCCTGCGCGAGAGCGGCCAGCAGCGTGGCAGGTTGGTCCCGGTCAGAGCGTTGCACTGGTACGAACACCGCGTCAGCGACGCAGTCCGCACCCATCGCGGACAGCACCCCGTCCGGGCCGATCTCCACGAACGTGCTGAC
>NZ_JBSFBM010000538.1:0-2951 GCF_053592955.1 Micromonospora sp. NPDC002411
GCCTGCTCCCGGTCAGCGGGCCCTCCGCCGGTGCCGGCCTCCTGTCGATGCGTTCGGTCAGCGCTGCGCGAGCACCTCCGCACGGCACCGGGTCAGGTGCCCGGAATCGTGCTCTGCCGGCAACCCGGTCAACCCCAACCGGTCGACGAACCGCCGCAGGTACTCCCGGGTTCCCTCCCCCGCTCCCCGACCGGCGATCACACCGACGGTCAACCGGTCACCCTTCGGGAAAACCCAGGCGTACGAGCCCGGCATGTCGCCCCAGTCCAGCAACAACCGCCCCCGCCACCGCTCCTGCTCCGCCGGGGGCACCGGGATCTCCAACTCCAGCCCCAGGTCCACCTGCCGGTACCGGACCCCGACGTGCCGGGCGGTCACCCCTGACGAACCATCGGCGCCGATCACCGTCCGGGCCGCGATCGTCGTACCGTCGGCCAGCCGCAGGCGTACCCCCTCGGGATCCTGCTCGATCGCGCGGACCGCGACCCGCTCACGCATCTGCGCGCCGGCGGCGACCGCCGCCTCGCGCAGCCGGTCGTCGAACTCCTCGCGACGCACCATCGTCACGACCGGAGCGTCGTTGCGGCGGGTGAACTCCCGGCGGCCATCGCGGGTGAACGTGACACGGTCCACCCGGTCGTGCGCGGGCACCTCGATCCGATCCGCGACTGCCGCGAGGGAGGTACCGATCAGGCCACCGCCGCAGGTCTTGTACCGCGGGTGCTCGGCCCGCTCGACGACAAGTGTGGAGACACCGGCACGGGCAGCGGCGTGTGCCGCGGACAGCCCGGCGGGGCCGGCGCCGACGACGACGAGGTCCCAGACGATCACGAGAGCAGCCTAGCCGTGTGTCGAAGTCCTCGGTCGAGCCGAGGCGGAGTCCAGGCGGAGTCCAGGCGGCGGCCGGCCGCAGGCCGGCCCAGGACTTCGACACACGGCTTCGGCGCTGCCGGACCGCGACAGCCGGACCCGCCGACCGCCCGATCGGGTGCGCATCTTCGGTCACCGACGGGGTAACCGGCGCACGGCAGCCGCCACGCGATGGCGGACGAACGGAGGAGGAACCATGCAGCAGGTGCAACTGTCGGAGGCCGAGCAACGGGTGTACCAGGCGGTCACCACCCTGGAGGCACGCGGGCAGGTGCCGTACCCGGACCTGATCGCCGAGGAATCCGGGTTGACCGAGGAGCAGGTCGGGAGTCCCCTGCACCTGCTCACCGAGAAGGGCCTGCTGCACCGCGAGGACTCACCGATGGCGGGTCTCGACTTCGGCCCCCGGTTCTGCGCCCGCCAGATGGCGTGACGGGCAGGATCCCACGAGACGGTTCGCCCCCCGCTGACCCGGGTAGCGGTCAGAGATGCGCGATCAACGGTCATCGGGGGGCACGATGAGCGCGGCGCAGCCGGTGACGGCGGCCGAGAACCGGCGGCGCTGGCAGGCCGTCGGCGTCGGCCTGGTCGCCGCGTTCATGACGCTGCTCGACGTCAGCATCGTCAACGTCGCGGTGCCGTCCATCGACCGTGCGCTGCACGCCTCGCCGAGCGACCTGCAGTGGGTTCTCTCCGGGTACGCGCTCACCTTCGGCCTGGCACTGGTCCCCGCCGGTCGCTTCGGCGACGCCCGAGGCCGGCGCAACGCGTTCGTCTTCGGTATCGCCCTGTTCACGATCACCAGCGCACTCGCCGGCCTCTCCACCTCACCGACCTGGCTGGTCGTCACCCGACTCCTTCAGGGCGCCGCCGCCGGCATCGTCAACCCGCAGGTCATCGGGCTCATCCAGCAACTGTTCCGCGGTCCGGAACGGGCCCGCCCCTTCGGGCTGCTCGGTGCCACCATCGGCATCTCCACAGCGGTCGGGCCGCTGCTCGGCGGGCTGCTCATCGCCATCGGCGGCGAGGAACACGGGTGGCGCTGGGTCTTCTTCGTCAACGTGCCGGTCGGCATCCTCGCGGTGATCCTCGGCTGGCGTCTGCTGCCCGGCCGCCCCGCCGGTCAACCCGGCTGGCGTCAACTCGACCCTGTCGGTGTTCTGCTCCTCGGGGTGGGCGTGGTGCTGGTCCTGCTCCCACTCGTGCAGGAACAGCAGTGGGAGACCCCCTGGAAGTGGGCGCTCATCCCAATCGGCCTGGCCGTGCTGGTCGTCTTCGGGCTGTGGGAGCGGCGGTACGCACACCACCACCAACCCCTGTTCGACCTCCGGCTGTTCAGCCTCCAGTCGTACACACTGGGCTCACTGCTGGCACTTGTCTACTTCGGCGGCTTCACCGCGATCTTCTTCATCTTCACCCTGTTCCTCCAGATGGGTCTCGGCTACAGCGCGCTCGTCGCCGGCCTGGCCATCACCCCGTTCGCCCTGGGCTCGGCGGCCGCCGCCGTCCTCGGTGGCCGCATCGTCAACCGTCTCGGCCGACCGTTGGTCGCCGTCGGCCTGTTCACAGTGGTGGTCGGGCTGGCCGCGACGGTGGTCGCGCTACGCCTGGCACCGGACGCCCCGGCACCCTGGGTCGCCGCCGGCCCACTACTCGTCGCGGGCATCGGCAGTGGACTGGTCATCGCCCCCAACCAGACGATCACCCTCTCCGAAGTGCCGGTGGCGCAGGCCGGCAGCGGCGCGGGCATGCTCCAGACCGGCCAGCGGATCGGCGCCGCGGCCGGCATCGCCGCCGTCGGCTCGATGTTCTTCTCGTCGCTGGCCGACACCCGTGGCGACTGGACCACCGCCTTCGAGCGGTCCCTCATTCTGGCCACCGGCATCATCGGGCTCGCGCTGATCTGCGCCCTGATCGACATCGTCCGCAGCCGCAAACACCAGGACAAATGATTCGGGTACGCCGCTGGCCGGCACCCGTTGTGGGGCCCTTGCGTTCGGCGCGGCCCAGCCGGACCAACTGTGACTGGGCCAGGTGGAAGCCGTCCATCGGAACCAGCCGCGCCGTCGGCCCCACCTCGG
>NZ_JBSFBM010000539.1:0-2925 GCF_053592955.1 Micromonospora sp. NPDC002411
CGCGAAGGTTGGCAGGCGCCGACCACCTGGGACGACTTCTTCGCCCTCGCGCCGAAGATCAAGGCCAAGGGCATGGCGCCGTACGTGCACGACGCGACGAACACCGCCCCGGAAACCGGGAACGCGACCTGGGGCACACAACGCCGCCATGGTCACGCTCGAACAAGGAAGTAGGGGCCTCACCGACGCACCGACACCACTACAACCAGGATGTTGCGCGATCTTGGGGCCGAAACGGCCCTCGGCGCGGGCACACACCCTTCCCCTTCAAGATCCGCGCAACATCGGGGAAAGTACTGGCTCATCGCGAACGGAGGCAGCAACTTCACCGAAGTTGCGCGGATCTTGGGGAGGGCGCGCAGGGCGCACGGGGCGCGCCATGCGCGGGTCAGCGGACGACGCGACCGCGGAGGATCGTGCGGGACGGGGCGCGGACGACGCGCAGGTCGAGGCGGGGGTCCTCGGGGTAGACGGTCAGGTCGGCGAGGCCGCCCTCCACCAGGCCGGGGAAGCCGAGCCACTCCCGGGCGCCCCAGGAGGCGGCGGCGAGCACGTCGATCGGGGCCATCCCCGCCCGCTCGTGCAGGAGCAGCATCTCCTCGGCGGCCAGCCCGTGGTCGATGCCGCCGCCAGCGTCGGTGCCCACGTAGATCGGCACGCCCGCCTCGTGTGCGGCGCGCACCACCTCGGGGAAACCGTCACGCAGCGCAAGCATGTGCTCGGCGTACCCGGGGAACTTGCCCCGCGCCTGCTCGGCGATGCCTCCGAAGGTGGCGATATTGATCATCGTGGGGACGAGCGCGGTGCCCTGCCGGGCCATCTCGTCGATCAGGTCGAGGCTCAGCCCGGTGCCGTGCTCCACCGAGTCCACCCCGGCCCGCACCATGATCTCGACGGCGGACTCGGAGAAGGTGTGCACCGCGGCGCGTACCCCGGCGTCGTGGGCCGCCCGCACGGCGGCGGTGAGGGTGTCCGCGTCCCAGGCCGGGGCCAGGTCACCCACACCACGGTCGATCCAGTCGCCGACCAGCTTGACCCAACCGTTGCCGGCCTTCGCCTGCGCGGCCACCGTCGCGGCGACGTCGGTCGCGTCTACCTCCACGCCGATGTCCCGCAGGTAGCGCTTCGGCGGGGCGACGTGCCGGCCGGCGCGGGCCAGTCGCGGCAGGTCCGGCTCGTCGTCAAGCTCGGGGTACGGGTACGGCGAGCCGGCGTCGCGGATCGCCAGCACCCCGGCGTCCCGATCGAGGCGGGCCAGCTCGCGGGCCTGGTCGAGTGAGGTGATCGGGGCGCCACCTCGGGCGATGCCGATGTGACAGTGCGCGTCGACCAGCCCCGGCAGCACGAAGCCGCCGTCGACAACCGTCTCCGCGTCGGGCACCGGGGTGTAGGTCACCCGGTCGTCGACCAGCCAGAGATCCCGGACCTCGTCGTCGGGGAGCAGCACGCCGCGCACATGAAGGGCCATGCGCACAGTCCTACCCGATCACTCCTCGTCGGGAGCGAGCAGGTCGTTCTTCCGAGCGGTCAGGGCGGGCAGGTCCACGGAGACCTTCCACGGCCGCTCGGTGACGAACAGGTCCTCGGTGTGCGCGACCTGTTCGTACTCGCGGTTCGCGCCGAGCGCGTACTCGGTGAGCGTGACGCGGTCCTGGAGCGGATCCACCACCCAGTAGGACCGGACGCCGGCGTGCGCGTAGACCTTCGCCTTGTCGTACATGTCGCGGAAGGTGGAGGTCGGTGAGACGACCTCCACGGCGAGCAGGGCGTCCTCGACCGGGACGGGCGAGCGGCCGGCGTGCTTGCGGCGGATGACCACAACGTCCGGGCGTGGCTCGTTGCGCTTGTCGACCCGCATCGACAGGTCGATGCTGACCAGGTATTCCGGCGGGCAGTTGACTTCGACGGCCAGTAGCAGCTCGACACAGAACTCTTGGTGCACGGCAGTCGGCGACGACTCGATCAACCTT
Organism: Micromonospora sp. NPDC002411; assembly: GCF_053592955.1. Taxonomy (NCBI): domain Bacteria; kingdom Bacillati; phylum Actinomycetota; class Actinomycetes; order Micromonosporales; family Micromonosporaceae; genus Micromonospora; species Micromonospora sp. NPDC002411. The sequence continues at coordinate 1,971 of NZ_JBSFBM010000539.1, forward strand.
CCGTTGATCAGTTCGTACGGAAGGTCCTTTGGCACCTCGCCGAGGTCGTCGACCGTCCACTCGTGCCGTTCGGGCAGGATCGGGGCCGCGGTCATGACATCTCCTTCCAGAGGAGAGATCACCCTAAGCACCGGATCAGTCGCCCGCCGTCACCGACACGCGTCAGCGCGGGCCCTTGTCGCCGCCCTTGCCGAGCTTGTTGAAGTCGATCTTCGGAAGCTTGAAGCCGGGCGGTAGGCCCTGCCCTGCGGCGAGGTCGTTCGGGTCCATCCCCGGCGGGAGCTGCGGCATGCCGCCCGGGAAACCGCCCGGCATCCCGGCGCCGGCGCCCGTACGCGGCCGACCGCCGCCCTTGGTGCCCTTGCGCTTGTTCTTCGGAGACTTGGTCGCCTTGCGCCGGCCACCGCCGGGCAGGCCCATCATGCCGCCCATCTGCTTCATCATCTTCTGCGCGTCGGCGAAGCGGTTGAGCAGTTGGTTGACGTCCATCACGGTGACCCCGGAACCGTTGGCGATGCGCGCCCGGCGGGAGCCGTTGATGATCTTCGGGTTGGTCCGCTCGCCCGGGGTCATCGACCGGATGATCGCGGTGACCCGGTCGAAGTGGCTGTCGTCCAGCTCGGAGAGCTGGTCCTTCATCTGCCCCATGCCGGGCATCATGGCCAGCACGTTGGCGATCGGGCCCATCCGTCGCACAGCGATGAGCTGGTCGAGGAAGTCGTCCAGCGTGAACTGCTCGCCGCCCATGAGCTTGGCGGTCATCTTCTCCTTCTGATCCGAGTCGAAGGCCTGTTCGGCCTGCTCGATCAGAGTGAGGACGTCGCCCATGCCGAGGATGCGGCTGGCCATCCGGTCGGGGTGGAAGACGTCGAAGTCCTCCAACTTCTCACCGGTGGAGGCGAACAGGATCGGCTGCCCGGTGACCTCACGCACCGACAGCGCGGCACCACCACGG
>NZ_JBSFBM010000540.1:0-2923 GCF_053592955.1 Micromonospora sp. NPDC002411
GCACCGCCACCGCGCCGGCCACCGTCGCCCCGATGATCGGCACGAACCCGCCGAGGAAGGGCCGGCTTCGTCACGCATCACATGCAGATGCTGGAGTCCACCGGCCTGGTTCGGTGGCCGGAACTGCCGCCGGCCGCGCTGCCCGCCCCCGGTGAGGACGGGCTGCTGGCCGCCGCCTCGGCCAACTCCGGTCCTCAGGTCGGCGTCAGCAGCACAGTCGTCTGGCTGGTCTTCCTCGCCGCGCTGGGCACCGGCGGCATCGCCACCTACCGGATGCTGCGCCGCAGCTGACCTTGCTCCCGTTTGGTGGCCCGCGTCAGCGGTCGACCTGGGTGAAGTCCCAGGAGTGCGGGGCGCGGGCCACCAACAGGGCGGGCGGATCCGGCAACGGACGCGGGTTGCTGCGCCACTTCGAGATGACCACCACCCGATGGTCGGTGGAGGAGAAGACCTCGCTGGAGACGTGCAGCGGGTCGTGCTCCAACTCGGGCAGGGCGGTGTCGCACACCCAGGTGATCAGATCCGCGACGCCGTACGCCTCGGCGCGCGCCTCCCACATCCGCACGATCATGTCCGCCGCCCCCGTCACACGCTGACCGTGGTCAACGGCAGCGCCGAGTCGGCCGGCAGGTCGAGTCGGCTCGGTGCGACCCCCGCGGCGACCAGGTGCGAACCAAGTGCGGCCACCATCGCGCCGTTGTCGGTGCACAGCTTGGGCCGGGGCACCCGGACCTGGATGCCGTACTTCTCGGCCCGCTGCTCGGCCATCGCCCGCAGCCGCGAGTTCGCCGCCACTCCCCCGCCGATCACCAGGGTCTCGATGCCCTGGGCACGGCAGGCGGCGAGTGCCTTGTTGGTCAGGACGTCACAGACCGCCTCCTGGAAAGACGCGGCCACGTCGGCCACCGGCACCGGCTCGCCGGCACGCTGACGGGCCTCGACCCACCGGGCCACCGCCGTCTTCAGCCCGGAGAACGAGAAGTCGTACCGGTGGGCGGCGAGATCCTTCGCGGCGGTCAGACCACGCGGGAACGCGATCGAGGCGGCGTCACCGGCGCGGGCCTCCCGGTCGATGGGCGGGCCACCCGGGAACGGCAGCCCGAGCAGCCGGGCGACCTTGTCGAACGCCTCGCCGGCCGCGTCGTCGATGGTGGCGCCCAGTGGGGTGACGCCCCGGGCCAGGTCGTCGACGAGCAGCAGGGACGAGTGGCCACCGGATACCAGCAGCGCGATGGCGGGCTCGGGCAGGGGGCCGTGTTCGAGGGTGTCCACCGCGACGTGCGCGGCAAGGTGGTTCACGCCGTACACGGGCTTCTCGGCAGCGAGCGCGTACCCCTTGGCGGCGGCGACACCGACCAGCAGCGCGCCGGCCAGACCGGGCCCGGAGGTGACAGCGATCGCGTCGATGTCGGCCAGGGTGACGCCGGCCTCGGTCAGGGCACGGTCCATGGTCGGCACGATGGCCTCCAGGTGTGCCCGGCTGGCCACCTCGGGGACCACACCCCCGAACCGGGCGTGTTCCTCGACGCTGGAGGCGAGCGCGTCGGCCAGCAGGGTGTGCCCCCGCACGATGCCGACGCCGGTCTCGTCGCAGGAGGTCTCGATACCCAGGATCAGCGGTTCGTCAGCCATGGTCGTGTGGTCCGTCCCCGGTCGGCTCGGCGTCGCGCCGCATGACCAGCGCGTCGGTGTTGCTCGGTTGGTAGTAGCCGCGCCGCACGCCGATCGGCTCGAACCCGTACGTCGCGTAGAGCCGCTGGGCGGCGGCGTTGTCCACGGCGACCTCCAGCAGGGTGCTGCGGGTTTCGCGCCGGGCCGCCTCGGCGAGCAGGTCCTCCAGGAGGGCACGGCCCACACCGCGCCGCTGGGCGTCCCGGCGGACGGCGATGTTCTGCACCCACACCTCGTCCGGGGGAACTCCGGCGAGCCCGGCGTAACCGAGTACGGCGCCGTCCTCGTCGACGGCGACCCGGTAGTGGTGCCCGTTCGCCAACTCGCTCCAGAACATGCCGGGCGACCACTGTTCGGCCCCGAAGAGGTCCGCCTCGATCGGCAGCACGTCGTCGATGTGCCACCAGCGGAACGGGACGAGCCGTACCGCCGTCATGGCAGGACCGGTTTACGGCCGGTCGCGGCCACCGCGTCGGGGCGGCGCAGGTAGAGCGGGGTGAGCCGCTCGCCGGGCGCACCCGCCCGGATCCGCTCGGCGGCGAGCAGCGCCAGCACCGTGGCGTCCGGGTACCGGGGCTCGACCCGAACGGGCAGGTCAAGGGTCTCGGCGTACCGGTGCGCTCCGTCGCCGACCGCGATCGTCGCACCCAGCTCCCGGGCGCGCACAGCGGCCACCGCCGGGGTCGACACCTCGGGCCCGACGATCCGCTGGCCGGCGCCGTCGTAGACGGCCCAGTAGAGCTCCTTACGCCGGGCGTCGCTGGCGGCCAACACCGGCTCACCGGACGCCGCCGGGTAGCCGATGGCGTCCAGCGAGCAGACGCCGTACGTGGGGATGCCGAGCACCTGCCCCATCGTCGCGGCGGTGACCAGGCCGACCCGCAGCCCGGTGAACGGCCCTGGGCCGAGCCCGGCGACGATGGCGGTCAGGTCACGTGGGCGCGCGTCGGCGTCGGCGAGGACGGCGTCCACCTGGGGGGCGAGCAGTTCGCCGTGCGCGCGGGCATCGACCGTGCACCGGTGCGCCCGGGACACCACACCGTCCGCCGAGACATCCACCAGCGCTGCGGTCACCGCAGGGGTCGAGCTGTCCACCACGAGTACGAGCACGGTAAGCCAGCCTAGCCGCCCCCGCCGCAGCCCTCCGTCACGCCCCGCCCTCACCCGCCGCCCGGGAGCGGCTGGCGGGCGGGCGGCGCACGCTGATCCCCCGGGGGGCAGGACTCGCTGTTGAGCGTGATTCCGCTGTGGC
>NZ_JBSFBM010000541.1:0-2909 GCF_053592955.1 Micromonospora sp. NPDC002411
GGCGCCGAAGGGCTGACCCGGGCCACCGGTGTGGCGGTCCTCGCGGCGAACTACGTGGCGGCGCGCCTGCGGGGGCACTTCCCGGTGCTGTACGCCGGCAACAAGGGCCTGGTGGCGCACGAGTGCATCCTCGACCTGCGGCCGTTGACGAAGGCGACCGGGGTGACGGTGGACGACGTGGCGAAGCGGCTGATCGACTACGGCTTCCACGCGCCGACGATGTCGTTCCCCGTCGCCGGGACGCTGATGGTGGAGCCGACCGAGAGCGAGGACCTGGCCGAACTGGACCGGTTCTGCGACGCGATGATCGCGATCCGCGCGGAGATCGAGCAGGTCGGGTCGGGGCAGTGGCCGGCGGGGGACAACCCCCTGGCGAACGCGCCGCACACCGCGGCGATGGTCAGCGGCGACGAGTGGCCGCACGCGTACCCGCGGTCGGTGGGCGCGTACCCGGCCGGGGTGGACCGGGCCGGGAAGTACTGGCCTCCGGTGCGGCGCATCGACGGCGCGTACGGCGACCGGAACCTGGTCTGCTCGTGCCCGTCGCCGGAAGCGTTCGAAGACTGAGCTTGGCGACGGGCGTGCCGGGGCGGGCGGTTTCGGGCCGCCCCGGCAGCCGCTGCGACCTGGGCGTGGCGTCCCTTACCGGGGGACGGGGCCTGGGTCGAATGGCGGCTAGTCGGTGACGCTGAGTGGTCGGTCAGGCCACGAGAGCGTGGCGGGCGGGGCCGCGGTGCGGTGCGATGCTGCTGCCGTCGGGGAGCAGCTCGCCGGTGTCCTCGAAGACGATGACACCATTGCAGAGCAGGCTCCAGCCCTGCTCACGGAAGCAAGCGAGGACTCGCGCGGCTTCCCGGTCGGTGGCTTCAGCGGAGGGGCAGGTCGGTTGGTGCTGGCACATCGGGTTCTCCGGACTGTGGGGGCACTGTGTCATGGTTCACATGACCAGTGACGCACAGTACCAAGTGAAAGTGTCCGGCATCGAGCAGGTGTCCGTCTGTCGCACCGGAAATCCACTGAACGGATGAGGAAGGTCGAACCGTACGGCGTGGAAACGCTCCCACAGGTGTATGCCGCGGACCGCGGCCCGGCCGGGTATGCCGCGGACCGCGGCACGGCTGGGTTGGCCGCAGACCGCGGCACGGCTGCGTCGATCGATGTGCCTGCGGCCCCGGCCGCGTGTCGCGGCGCGCTCACCGAACGCGCCCGCCTGCAGTGGCACCTCCGCGACGGAGGCGACCCCGCCGCCCTCGCCGAGGAGTTCCTGGCCGCACACGGCCTGGCCCTGCACGACCTGAGCCGGCCCGCCACGGCCCGTCACGACGGCAGCGGGGTCTGCGGCGCGGCGTTCTACCTGTCCGCCGCCGCCGGCGCGCACCTGGCGGGAGCGCCCACCACCGCGCCCGAGCCCGCGCCGACGCTGCCCGACCTCACCGTCGTTGTCTACGGCCACCACCCGACCCCGGCCGACCCGGTCGGCCGGCCCGCCTCGGCGTGGTGGCTCGGTGAGTGGGCCGAGAGCTGGACCCGCCGCCAGCACGCCGACGCCGTCACGAGCGTGCGCGCCGCGATCGGTCGCGGGGACGTCTACCAGACCAACCTCGTCGGGCACGCCGCCGCCCGCTACACCGGCGACCCGCTACCCGCGCTGCGCCGCCTCGGCGCGCTGCCCGGCGCCCGCTACGGCGGCGTGCTCACCGGCGACGGCTGGGCCATCGGCTGCGCCTCCCCGGAGACCCTCATCGAGGTCACCGACGGGCAGCTGATCACCCGACCCATCAAGGGCACCCGCCCGGCCACCGCCGCCGGCCGCGCCGAGCTGCTCGCCAGCGCGAAGGAACGCGCCGAACACGTCATGATCGTCGACCTGGAACGCAACGACCTCGCCCGCATCGCCCGCACCGGCACCGTCACCGTCGACGACCTGTTCACCGTCCGCCGCTGGTGCGACCTGTGGCAGGCCGAGTCGACAGTACGGGCCGCCGCCGCCGACGGGCTCGGCCTGGCCGACCTGCTGCGCGCCACCTGCCCCGGCGGTTCCGTCACCGGCGCGCCGAAACGCGCCGCCCTGACCCAGATCAACGCCCTCGAACCGGTCGGCCGGGGCGCCAGTATGGGCGCGCTGGGCTGGGTCGCCCCCGGCCGCGTCGACCTCGGCCTGACCATCCGCACCGCCGCCGCCGACGGCCAGCACCTGCACACCTGGGCCGGTGGCGGCATCACCTGGGACAGCGACCCCACCGCCGAGGTCGCCGAAGCCGCAGCGAAGACCGCCCCGATCCGCGCCACCCTGGCCGGACGCTGAACCCGCCGCCACCGGCGATAAGCTGCCGTCCATGACCATGCGGCCCATCCGGATCATCGGCGACCCCGTCCTGCGCACCGAATGCGAGCCGGTCACCACCTTCGACGCCGAACTGCGCGCCCTCGTCACCGACCTGATGGACACCCTGCTCGGCGAGCCCGGCCGCGCCGGCGTCGCCGCGCCGCAGATCGGCGTCAGCGCCCAGGTGTTCGTCTACGACGCCGACGGGCACCGCGGCCACCTGATCAACCCCACCCTCGAACTGTCCGACGAACTCCAGGACGACGAGGAGGGCTGCCTGTCCATCCCCGGGCTGTACTTCCCGACCGCGCGGGCCCTGCACGCCACCGCCCACGGCGTCGACCAGAACGGCGAGCCGTTGACGATCTCCGGCAGCGGGTTCCTCGCCCGCGCCCTGCAACACGAGACCGACCACCTGCGCGGCACCCTCTACGTCGACACGCTGCGCGGCGACATCCGCCGGCGGGCCCTGCGCGAGATCCGCGCCGGCCGCTTCCACTCACCCAGCCGCCGCCGCTGATCTGCCGCCGCTGATCTGCCGATGACGCGCCAGCCGGGCCCGGCTGGCGCGTCAGGTGCTGTC
>NZ_JBSFBM010000542.1:0-2847 GCF_053592955.1 Micromonospora sp. NPDC002411
GGCATGCCGTGCCGGTCCAGCAGGTCACCGAAGCGACCGTCGGCCAGTCCGCCGCCGTCCCAGGCGCCCCAGGCGACCGAGAGCCGGGCGGTCAGGCTTGATCCCTGCGCCGGGCACGGCGGGCCCCCGCCCCCGTTGTGCTTGACCTACGTCTGGTCGTGCCGGCCCCGACGGGGGTTTGATCTTTGGGGCTACCAGCCTCTTGCCTTCCACTGGGGGAGGGCGGGGCGTTCCGCGCCCAGGGTGCTGTCCTTGCCGTGGCCCGGGTAGAACCAGGTGTCGTCCGGCAGCTGGTCGAACAGCTTGTGCTCGACGTCGTCGATCAGCGCGGCGAAGCGCTCCGGGTCCTTGTCGGTGTTACCAACGCCACCCGGGAAGAGACTGTCGCCGGTGAAGAGGTGCGGGGTGCCGGCGGGGTCGCGGTAGAGCAGCGCGATCGAGCCCGGGGTGTGCCCCTTGATGTGGATGACCTCCAGTGCGCAGTCGCCCACCGGCACGGTGTCGCCATCGGACAGACGCTCCGCCTCGATCGGCAGCCCGGCAGCGTCGTCGGTGTGCACCAGCGCCCGGGCGCCGGTCTTGGCGACCACCTCCTCCAGCGCCACCCAGTGGTCCATGTGCTGGTGGGTCGTCACCACAGCGGCGAGCCCGCCGTCGCCGACCAGCTCCAGCAGCCGGGGCGCCTCGTTGGCGGCGTCGATCAGCACCTGCTCCCCGGTGCTCGTGCAGCGCAGCAGGTAGGCGTTGTTGTCCATCGGACCCACCGACAGCTTGCTGATGGTGAGCCCGTCCAGCTCGCGTACCGCCGGCGCTCCGCCGTGGGTGACGTCTCCGCTGTATGTCATGACGTTTTCAGATCCATTCCGGTGGAGTAGGCAGGGGACCGTCAGGGGTGACGGAGAGCGGGGCGCCGTCGGCGCGGCCGATCAGCCAGGCGGCGAGGTCGGGGGCGGGACCGGCGACGATCGGGGCGCCGTCACGGTCACCGATGACCACCTCGTGCGCGCTGCCGTCGAGACGCAGCACCACCGACGGCGGCGTCGGCCCCATGGCGTGGTGGCTGGCCGCCTCACGCAGCAGCCGGTGGGTGAACGTGTCCGACCAGTCCGCGGCCCGGTAGTCGGCGGCCAGGTCGAGATGGTGCACCTCGATCTCGCGGAGGCGGCCCCAGACGAGCAGCGCGGCCGGCCAGGGGCCCCTGCGCGCCTGCACCGTCGCCGCCCACGCCTCGGCCGGCATCGCCGCCACCGCCTCGGCGAACAGGTCCGCGCTGCGCCGCAGGTCGTCCAGGTGCGCGGCGGGCGGTCGGCCCGAACCGGTCTCGATGTCCGTCGCGCGGACCTCCAGCGAGGCGTACATCGGCAGGTCCCGTCCGGTGCGGGCCGCGGTGAGCAGGTTCACGAAGCCGTCCGCGTTGCGCGCCAGGTGCGCCAGCACGTGGCCGCGCGTCCAGCCCGGCAGCAGCGACGCCGCGGCCAGGTCCGCGGCGTCGAAAGAAGCGGCGGTACGCAGAAGTCGGCTGGTGGCCGCGTCCACCTCGCCCATCAGCAACAGCGGATCCGTGGTCACCCGTCGACCCTAGCGGTCCGCCGTCGCGGCGTCGCCGGGGAAATCGCTTTCGGCGCGTCGGCCCGGGACCTACCGTCAGCGGCAGACGCGGCACCGGGACATCGGACGGAGGTGGTGATCATGCCGGACGTGGCACGCGTGTTCCGCCATCACCAACTTCAATACCGATGAGGATGCCATGACCATCGATCTGACCGCCCTCGGCTGGGACGCCGAGCGAGCGGCGTACGCCGAGCGACGTCCCGAGCAGCACCCGGGTCGGGTGGCCCGGGTGGACCGGGGGGTCTGCACCGTACTCACCGCGACCGGCCCGGTCCGGGCCAGCCTGGGCGGGGTGGTGTTGGCCGCCGCCGCCCGGGATCCGTCCGCCCTGCCCTGCGCCGGGGACTGGGTTCTGCTCACCAACTGGCCGGACCGTCGCGTCACCGTCGAGGGTGTGCTGCCGCGCCGGGGCGCGCTGGTCCGGCGTACCGCCGGCAAGGACGCCAGCGGGCAGGTACTGGCCGCCAACCTCGACGCCGCCGCCGTGGTGGAGCCGGTGCACCCCGAGCCGGACGTGGGCCGTATCGAACGGCTGCTCTCCCTGGCCCACGAGTCCGGCGCCCGGCCGCTGGTCGTGCTGACCAAGGCCGACCTCGCGGCCGACCCGGCCGCGTTGGCCCGGCAACTCGCCAATGTCGCGCCCGGAGTGCCGGTGCTGCCGGTCAGCGCCGAGCGGGGCGTCGGGCTGGACCCGCTGCGCGCCGAGGTCACCGCGGGCCGCACGCTCGGCCTGCTCGGGCCCTCCGGCGCGGGCAAGTCGAGCCTGGTCAACGCCCTCGCCGGCACCGTGACGATGCCGACGCAGGCGATCCGCCGGGTCGACGGCAAGGGCCGGCACACCACCACGTGGCGGACCCTCGTACCGATCCCCGGCGGGGGTGCCGTGATCGACACGCCCGGTGTCCGGGCGGTCGGCCTGCTCGACGGCGTGGCCGGGCTCGACCGGGCGTTCGCCGACATCGCCGGGCTGGCCGAGGGCTGCCGGTACGCCGACTGCGGGCATGACGGCGAGCCCGCCTGCGCGGTCCGGGAGGCGCTGCACACCGGGGAGCTCTCCACCCGGCGGTGGGAGAGTTGGCGGCGGCTGCAGGGGGAGGTGGCCCACGAGAGCCGACGGCGGGAGGCACGGGTGGCGGCGGAGCGGCGCGGCGGCTGGCGGTCGGCCCGACGCCGTGCTAGATATCAAGAGATAGGTGTAGGGAAGTAGTGTTATATCACGGGTGTAGATGTCGGTGG
>NZ_JBSFBM010000543.1:0-2840 GCF_053592955.1 Micromonospora sp. NPDC002411
CCCCTCCTGGACCCGCGCACCTCACACTTCCTCCTCGTGACGACGGCGGCGATGGCCGGCGTGGGCCTCGTTGGCGTGGCGACCCTGCTGGTAGGGCTCGTCAGCCACGTGCTGCACCGCACCCCGCCCACCGTCGCGATCACGGCGATCTGCGTGGTCCTGCTCGGGGCGTTCACCGTTCACAACGGTGCTTGGTACCGGTTCGATGGAGACGAGCCCGGGCTTGAACGCACCCCGATCGCCATGACGGATGTGCGTTCAGCGACCCAGTACGTGAACGAGAACCGCTCACGCAACGACGTGGTCATCCTGAACCCTTTGGCGTGGTATGGCTTCGCGTTCTATTCCGAACGCGACTCGATCGAGCTCATTGCGCCGTACACCAACACCGTTGGCTGGTGGGTCGACATGCCTTCTCGGTCGGACGTCGTCGTGATCCCCGAAACGGATACCGAAGGTGTCCAGCTGGGCGTCGAGCGCGGAATCGAGTTGGCTGCGGAGCGGGGCGGTGCCCGCATCTGGTTGATCAGGTCCTTTGTCAGCAGCGAGGAAGCCGAAGCCTGGCGGTCGGTACTCGCCAACTATCGGGTCGAGCAGGTGACCGGCGGAGTCGAGCCCGTCGTATTGATCAGCGAGAAATAGCAGACCCGCGGAACAGTTGGGCGAAGCACCAATTGCGCGTGCTTGATCCAGATACGCGACTGAACAACCACGCTGAAGCCTCAAACAAAATAATCAATCAGACGCCAATAAATGGACGGACCGGATGCAAGCAACCGAGCGGGAAAGCCACGAATCCGCAGTGGCCACGGAATCAGCCTCGGCCACGAAAGACGCCTCGGATGAGGGTGTCAGGTCAGAGAAAGCCGCCCCGATCAGGCTTCGGCTCGAATCGCGATCCAGGGAGCTGGTCGCACGACTGCCAGGGACTGCCGCGCTCCTGTGGTTCGGCCTGACCGCCCTGATCGCAGGCGTTCCGTCTACCCTGATACCTTCGCCGGGTTTTGACCCGAGTTGGCAGGCGGGCATCGGCTTCGCCGTATCGGACAACCTGCGTTTCGGGCAGGACATCGTCTTCAACTATGGCCCGTGGGGGTTCCTCGACTGGCCGCAACATGTGAGCCGAACACAGGCCGCGCTGGGTTTCCTGTTTGGAATGGCAGCGGTTCTCGCCCTCTACTGGGTCGTCTACCTCTGCGTTCGACCACGGTGGTCCGGCGGCGTCGCGGGCGTGATCGCTTTCGCGGTGACCGTCGCCAGCGCCCCAGCCGGGCCGGGCGGCAGGCTCGTCTACGCGGGCCTACTGCTGACCCTCCTGACGCTTCACGACAGGTTCACCCGGCGGATCGACACCTGGCGGGACGCCGTGCCCGTTGTCCTCCTCACTGCGGTAGGGACCCTCCTGCTACAGGTCAAATTCTCCGAAGGCGTGGTGCTTCTTGCCCTGGCCGGCCTCGTTGCGGTAAGCGTCGCCTCGGTGCGGCAGCTCATCAGGGGCGTCGGCCGGGCCCTGGCGACGTTTGTGGTGACATTCCTGGTTCTCTGGGTGGGCGCTGGGCAGCGCATCACGGACATCGTGCCGTGGGTACGCGGTTCGCAGGAGATCTCCAGTGGTTACCAGGAAGCCCTCGCCATCGAGCAGGGCGAGTTTGCCTTCGGCTACCTCACGGCAGGGTTCCTTGCGCTCGTCGTCGGGTTCCTGGCCTTACGCCTAGCGGTACGCCACAAGACCGTCGCAACGGCGGGAATCGTCGTGGTCTCGGCCGTCATGCTGGCGTTCGGATTCAAGCACGGGTTCACCCGGCACGACCCGGCCCACGAGGTCTCGTTCTTCCTGGCAGCGGGCTTCCTGATCGTCGGCTTCACCGCCTGGGTGGGGCGTCCGGCAGTCGCATTGGCGGCTGCGGCCGCGGCGTTCCTCATGGCACCCTCGAGTCTCGCGAACTACGATCCCTTCCTGGCACGCAACCAGTGGCGGACGGGCATCGAACTGCTCATCAACAACGACTATCGCCTGACCTCGGTAGAGGCTGGCAGGGCACGGGCCCGCGACACCTACCAGCTGCCCGAGAGCATCGTGAGCGAGCTTCGCGGTCGCCCAGTTCACGTCGACCCGATGGAACTGACGTTGCCGTGGGCCTACTCGTTGGACTGGCACCCGGTTCCGGTCTTCCAGACGTTCTCGGCGTATACGCCGTACCTCGACCAGCTCAACGCCGAAGCGCTCATTGAGGCGCCAGCCGACCAGGTCGTGCTTCAGGAAGCCACGCTCGGCATCGACAACCGCAACATCCGCTGGGACACTCCCCGCTACCTACTCGCATTGGCCTGCAACTATCGCGTCGGTGCCCGCGCCGAACGTTGGACGGTACTGCACCACAGCCTGAATCGCTGCTCAGCGCCAGAGACGACGGTTTCGCAGCCGGTAACGGCGGGCACGCCCGTCCTTGTGCCGCAGGTCGGGACAGGCGAGATGCTCGTCGCGCGCTACCGGCCAGAGCCGAGCAGCATGCTGGCCTCTCTGGTGCACCTCGGTCTGAAGGACTGGTCACCCATCGAGGTCGGTGCCGACGACCGAACTTTCCGACTGCCGGAGGCGCTGACCGACGGCCCGCTCCTGGTCTCGCTGCCCGCCGAACTGGCGTGGCAAGCCCCCTTCGACGCCTTCCAGTACCGCCAGCTCACGTTCAACCGTGCCGGCACGGTCGAGTTCCAGGTCATCAAGGTGCAGTGACCCGACGACAAAGGCCTCCGGCTGGTGAAGCGGGTTCACCAGCCGGAGCAGCGGGCAGTCGACCGACGCGCTGCGCGCCCAGGCGCTTCGCCTCGCGGACCGGCTG
>NZ_JBSFBM010000544.1:0-2765 GCF_053592955.1 Micromonospora sp. NPDC002411
GAGTGGTTGGGACGGATCCGTCGAGCCGTTCGGCACGTACGTAGATCTCCCAGACCAGGATCACCGATAGCTGCGGTAGCCGCCGTCAGTTCGGCCGCGCCCCGGCCCGCGCCGCGCGGAGCGCCTTGATCCTGAAGAGAGGATTTCGGCAATTATGTTCGACCGGCTCTCTCTCGGGCCGCCGAACGGTTCGGGGTCCTCAGCACTGTGATCAGCCTCGTGCCTTCCGATACCGCTGGCCTGGAATGCCGGCTGCGTCAGGCATTGCCGTGGCTACCCGTCGAGAGCAGAGAGCCGGACACGTACCGGTCAATGCTCACCGTCGCGTCGGGTCCAATGGAGCGCGACCCAGCCGGCCTGCCTGCATCGTTGGCGCAGCCGGCCGGGTGGCGCGCGTTGTCAGGAGGAACAGGTGTTGAGCATGCTCTGTAGCGCGGACTTCTCCGAGGACTGCAGGGTGAGGCTCCAGCTGTACTTCACGGTAATCCACATCTTGCTGTAGGTGCACCGGTACGACGACAGGGGCGGCTGCCAAGTGGAGGCGTCCTAGTCGCCCTTCGACTGATTGACGTTGTCCGTCACCGCGATTAGCTGCGGGCGGGTCAGGTCGTTGGCGAAGCTCTGCCGGCGGCTCGTCGTCCGGGAGTGGGCGCCGGAGCGCCACGCTTCGGCCAGCGGCACGACGTGGTCGATGTCGACATCGGAGGCCGCCGACCAGGTCGCACCGTCATATGGGCTGTACCAGCGACCCGAGGTAGCGGCGCAGGAGCTGTCGACGACTACAGAGGTGCCGTCACGCTTGAGGACCTGCTCGCGAATGTTGCAGCTACCGCTGACCGTGATCCAGTGCGGAAACAGCTCCCGCGAATAGCCACTGGTCGAGCTCTGGGCTGCCACGGTCAGGGCGTTGAGCTGCGACTGGGCCGTTGCCTTCGACGGGATGCCGGAAGGCGTGGCCGAAGCCAGTGCGCGTTCACGGCGGCCAGGCATGTACCCACGAGAGCGACCACCGCGATAGCGGCAGCGCGGTGCATGGCACGCCAGGAGAGAGTGACAGGGGATGCGATCGGCATTAGCGGCAGCCTCTCGTCAAAGAGTGGACGGCAACCGTCTCGACCGATCATGTCGATCGAAGGTCATGCCCGCCCGTAAAGGGCGTCCGTCCAGTCATTGAGTATCTGGCGTATCCAGACCCCGCACCCCTCTGCGACTGGCGACGCTCCCATCCAGCATCGATGGTTTCGACTCTCAGACGATCGGGCGGCCCGACACCTTGACGGACGCTGCGTCAGCGGCCGGCGGCTACGTGCTCGACGAGCAGGTGCGAGGAGTCGTCAGTCAACTAACTTGAGTCCGACCCGCGTCAAGGCTGACGCCGCCTTGCTGCTCCCCCGTGTCCGCTCCATCGGTCTAACTGCTCGCACCACCGATGGCGCACGGGTGTGACCTTACACAGGGCAGCGAAGCCATGACAGTCACGGTATCTTCGGCGGCATGAGTGGGGGCCGGAGGTCTGATAGCCGTAACAGACGGCGACAGGTCAGTGAAGGTGAACGCGCTGCCGCGGCGGAGGCTTACCGCACGTCAGTCTCCCGATTGCAGCACACCGCATACCGGAACATGCGACAGGCCGTCGCCTACGCCACGATCTTCGTCGCGGTCATGGCCACCTGGATGCTCTTCATCGGTCAACCCACCCCGACGACTTTCCCGTGGTACGCCATCTCGATCCTCAGTGGCGCGTTCGGGCTCTCCACCTATGTCGTTCGCGAGCCGCGTCCGCGGCTCTACGTACTCGCTGCCGGCGTCGTCCTGGCCGTCGTAGGCGTGACCGGCCTTTTCATCACGGGCTAGGGCACCGATGACGCTGTCCGTCGAGCCGCAAGCCTTGGTCAGCTTCGCCCGCCAGGTCGATCGCGCCGCCGTGGACGTGTGGGCAATGCGTAGCTACCTCAACCGTCACGCTGACGTCGCGACCGGTGGCGAACAGGTTGAGATCGCCAAAGCAGCGCACGAGCAGGCGGTGGAGGTCATCAACGGCACCCTCAACCGGCTCGCCTGCCTACTAGAAAACTCTGCTCCCGAGCTACGGGCCGCTGCTGTTTACTACCGCACGACCGACCTGGCCAACGCCGACCGCCTTGACGGGGCCCTGCCGCCAGCAGGCGACCGTTGCATCACCGCCCTTGAACTGGAACTGGCGAACAACCCCTGCGCTCCCGCGAACTTCATCGACGTCCGCGACGTACGCGGGCACCTCGACACCCCGGGCGACCCGGACAAGCCAGCGAACTCGCTGGGCTGGATGGACTACATCAGCCCGACAAACTGGGTCAACGAGGTGTTCAACCACGTCTTCGGCTTCGACCCCATCGGCAGGCTCCAGAGCCAGGTCTCCGGGGACTGGGAAGCCCTGGCCAAGATGGCACCCGTGGTCGACAACATCGGTGGCTCCCTCCATGACTTGGCCTACAACATCCAGTCCGGCACCACCACCCTGCATCCCCTCTGGCAAGGTATCGCTGGCGACGGAGCCTTCCGCTACTTCACGACCACGGCCAACGCCACCGCCGACCTCCACACTCCTCTTTCCGCAATCAGCAAGGCATACCGAGAAATGGCCGACGCCGTCTGGTCCGCCGGAGAAGCCATCGGCGGCGTTGTCAAGAGCCTCATCGACGGCGCCATCATCATCGGTGTCGCCGCCGCCGCCGGCACCGTCACCTCGGCGAGCGGGGTCGGCGCGATCGTCGGCTACGGCGTCG
>NZ_JBSFBM010000545.1:0-2758 GCF_053592955.1 Micromonospora sp. NPDC002411
CAGCCTGGTCCCGGCGAACACGCGGGAGCGCTCCGCGTACACGAGGAATCTGCGCCACCTGGTGACCGGGCTGCGCCGACGGTTCCCGGCCGGGATGCTCGACACCGCCCTACACGCTCTCGGCCTCGACGACCAGACCGGCGACGGCGCTGCCAAGGTGCCGTTCGCGTGGTCCGGCGTCACCGTCCACCAGCCCGGCGTCACCGCCGCCCAGGTCCGTCTGAGCGTCGGCGACGCCGTCCAGGTCACGCTGGCCGACGCCGTGGGCGACCCGGTCATCTCCGTGGCCGCCCTGCGGCTGCGGGCGTACGCGCCGCCGTCGGTGCTGCACCGCCTCGACTGGACGCCGATCGACCTGCCCGCCACCGGCGACCCCGACACCGTCATCCTGCGGATCCCGGCGGACGGCACCGACCCCGTGGCCGCCACGCGCACCGCGACCGCCCGCACGCTCGCCGCCCTCCAGTCGGCCGTCGACACCGACACCCGCCTCACAGTGGTCACCGCCGGAGCCACCCACGGCGATATCACCCACCTCTCCGGAGCCGCCGTCTGGGGTCTCGTCCGTGCCGCCCAGTCGGAGCACCCCGGCCGGTTCACGCTCGTCGACGCCGAGCCCGGCACCGGCGAGGCGGAGATCCAGGCCGCAGCGGCAGCCGAGCAGTCCCAGATCGCCATCGGCGTGGACGGCGTCTTCACCCCCGTCCTCACGCCGTACGCGACGGGCAGCGACGAGACCGCCGGACTGGGCACCGGCACCGTGCTCGTCACCGGCGGCCTCGGTGGACTCGGCCGGGTCGTCGCCCGCCACCTGGTCACCCGGCACGGCGTCACCGACCTGGTGCTGCTCAGCCGGCAGGGCCCGGAGGCCCCGGGCGCTGACACCCTGGTGCGCGACCTCGCCGCCGCCGGAGCCACCGCGACAGTGGTCGCCTGCGACGCCGCCGACCGCACCGCGCTGGCCGAGGTGCTCGACGGCCTCACCAACCTGAGCGCTGTCGTCCACCTCGCCGGGATGCTCGACGACGGAGTGGTCACCGCGTTGACCGAGGACCGCCTCGCCACCGTCCTGCGCCCCAAGGCCGAGGCCGCCTGGCACCTGCACGAGCTGACCCGGGACCGGCAGTTGACAGCGTTCGTGTTGTTCTCCTCGGCGGCCGGCGTCGTCGGCGGACCGGGGCAGGGCAACTACGCGGCCGCCAACACGTTCCTCGACGCGCTCGCCGCGTACCGCAGAAGGGCCGGCCTGCCCGGCACCTCTATGGCCTGGGGGCCGTGGGCCGCCGGCATGGCCGCCACCCTCACCGAGGCCGACCTGGCCCGGATGGCCCGCACCGGCGTCCTGCCGATGACCGAGGCGCAGGCCCTGACCGCGTTCGACCTGAGCCTCGGCGCCGCCGAGCCGGCCCTGGTGCCGCTGCGACTCGACCCGACGGCCACCCCGGCCAGTGTGCCGGTGGTGCTACGCGGCCTGCTGCGGGAGGCGCCGAAGCGCCGCACCACCCGACGCGGACCCGACCGTACGCTCGCCGAGCAGATCGCCTCGACGGACCCGGCCGCCCGGAGCGAGGCGGTGCTGACCGTCGTCCTCACCCAGGTGGCGGCCACGATCGGCGACGGGGGAGCGCACACCGTCGACCCGGACCTGGAGTTCACCGGCCTCGGGTTCACCTCACTCGCGGCTGTCGAACTGCGCAACGGCCTCAACGCCGCCACCGGGCTCAGCCTGCCGGCGACGCTCACCTTCGACTACCCGACGCCGCGCGCTCTCGCCGACCACCTGCTGAGCACGCTCGCCCCGGCCCGCACCCCGCGGCTGCTCGACGAACTGGCCCGGCTAGAGCAGGCGTTCACCGCCCTGCTGCCCGACGAGGTCGCCGAACTGGCCGTGCGGGACGGCGTCGCGGCCCGGCTGAAGGCACTCACCGGCCAGTGGGCCGAGGTGACCGGGGCGTCCGCGCCGGTCACCGAAACGCTCGACGAAGCCAGCGACGACGAGCTGTTCGCGTTCATCGACCGCCGGCTCGGCGCGTCCTGACCGGCTCGCACACTCTCTCGGACAGGTGATTCCCATGGCGAACGAAGATCGGCTCCGCGAATATCTCAAGCGCGTCACCGCCGAACTGCACGAGACCAGCGAGCGGTTGCAGGAAGCAGAGGCGCGGCACCGCGAGCCGATCGCCATCATCGCTATGAGCTGCCGGTTCCCCGGCGGCGTCGACTCCCCGGAGTCGCTGTGGCAGCTCGTCGACTCGGGTGTCGACGCCATCGGGGAGTTCCCCGCCGAACGGGGCTGGGAGGTGGAGAAGCTCTACCACCCCGACCCGGACCACCCCGGCACGTCGTACACCCGGCACGGGGGCTTCCTGCACGAGGCCGGCGACTTCGACGCCGCGTTCTTCGGCATCTCACCCCGGGAGGCGCTGGCCACCGACGCGCAGCAACGCCTGCTGCTGGAGACGTCCTGGGAGACGTTCGAGCGGGCGGGCATCGACCCGGCCACCCTCAAGGGCAGCCGCACCGGCGTCTTCACCGGCGTGATGTACCACGACTACGCCGCCCTGGTCGGTGA
Organism: Micromonospora sp. NPDC002411; assembly: GCF_053592955.1. Lineage (NCBI taxonomy): Bacteria > Bacillati > Actinomycetota > Actinomycetes > Micromonosporales > Micromonosporaceae > Micromonospora > Micromonospora sp. NPDC002411. The sequence continues at coordinate 2,573 of NZ_JBSFBM010000545.1, forward strand.
GCTGGGCGACTCCGCCGAAGGTTCGCTCGGCACCGGCAGCACCGGCAGCATCGCCTCCGGCCGGATCGCGTACACGTTCGGCCTCGAGGGCACCGCCGTCACAGTGGACACCGCCTGCTCGTCGTCCCTTGTCGCCCTGCACCTGGCCGCCCAGGCGCTGCGGCAGGGGGAGTGCGACCTGGCGCT
>NZ_JBSFBM010000546.1:0-2736 GCF_053592955.1 Micromonospora sp. NPDC002411
GTCGGCGTGCAGAGTTACGGCAGCCACTGGCCGTGCCTGCTGCCACAGCACGGTCCCGGCAAGAAGCACGAGCGACCGATCGTCCTGACCGACTGCCGCCGCTGTGGCGATTCAGGTCGGTGGGGTGCGCGGTGCCCTGGCGGGCCGGATAGGGTCGTGGGTATGACCCACCAGGTGCACGCGTTCGAACCGCCGGAGCGGTTCGTCGCCGGGACTGTCGGCCCGCCGGGGGAGCGCGCCTTCTTCCTGCAGGCCCGCGGCGGCGGCCGGCTGGTCAGCGTCGCGCTGGAGAAAGTCCAGGTGTCACTGCTCGCCGAGAAGCTGGAGGAGCTGCTCACCGAGGCGCAGCGTCGCTTCGGGGTGGACCTGCCCGAGCTGGCGCCGGTGATCGGTGACAACGAGCCGCTGGACACTCCGGTCGACGAGGAGTTCCGGGTCGGCACCCTCGGCCTGGCCTTCGACGTGGACACCGCGACAGTGGTGATCGAGGCGATCGCCGCCGGCGAGGTGGAGCCCGAGGTCGAGCTGGGCGACGAGGACGACGAGGACGAGGACGACGACGAGGACGAAGAGCCGGACGAGGACCTGGATCGGCTCCGGGTCCGGCTCACCCCGCAGGCGACCCGCCAGTTCATCGAGCGGGCCCGGCGAGTGGTCAACGCGGGCCGGCCGCCGTGTCCGCTCTGCGGCCAACCGTTGGACCCCGCCGGGCACCTCTGCCCGCGGCACAACGGTTATCACCGGTGACCTCGTCCGGCCTCCAGCCTCGCCAGGACGGTGACGCCGCGCTTCGGCTGCTGCGCGACGGCGTGCTCGACCTGGAAGGTCGGCTGGTCGACGCGTCGAACACGACGCTGCGCGGCATCCTGACCCTGGACGGGGTCACCGCCCGCTGCGTCTACAAACCGGTGCGTGGCGAACGACCGCTCTGGGACTTCCCCGACGGCACCCTGGCCGGCCGGGAGGTCTCCGCGTACCTGGTCTCCGAGGCGACCGGTTGGGGCCTGGTGCCGCCCACAGTGCTGCGCGACGGCCCGTTCGGGCCCGGCTCCTGCCAGCTGTGGATCGACGAGCCGGACGACGCCGAGGCGCTGGTCGGCTTCCTGCCCGCCGACGAGCTGCCGCCCCGCTGGTTCCCGATCGCCGCGGCCCGGGACGACGACGGCAGCGCGTACGTGTTGGCGCACGCCGAGGACCCACGACTGGCCCGACTCGCCGTACTGGACGCGGTGATCAACAACGCCGACCGCAAGGGCGGTCACGTTCTCGTCGGCACTGACGACCGGATCTACGGCGTGGACCACGGGGTGAGCTTCCACGTGGAGGACAAGCTGCGGACGGTCCTCTGGGGCTGGGCCGGTAGGCAGCTTCCCCCGGACGCCGTGGAGATGCTCGACGGGCTCGCCGGGCAGGTCACCGGGGCGCTCGGCGCGGAGTTGGCCGACCACCTGACGATCAGCGAGGTGGCCGAGCTGGCCTCCCGGATCGACCGGTTGCGGGAGACTGGCCGTTTCCCGCAGCCGCCGGAGGACTGGCCGGCGATGCCCTGGCCACCCATGTGAGCCGCTGTCATCTTGATCACCCGTGGGGTGCTCCGGCGTCGTCGCCCGGCTGGTTAGGCTGATCCCCATGGAGTCTTGGGCGGGACACGAGGTGCCACGGCTGCCGGGCACGGGCGAGCCGTTGGCGTTGTACGACTCGGCGCGGCAGGGCGTCCACCCGAGTGACCCGGCCGACGCGGCGAGCATGTACGTCTGCGGCATCACCCCGTACGACGCGACCCACCTCGGTCACGCCGCCACCATGATCACGTTCGACCTGGTGCAGCGGATGTGGCGCGACGCCGGCCGTCCGGTGCGCTACGTGCAGAACGTCACCGACATCGACGATCCGCTGCTGGAGCGGGCCGCCCGCGACGGCGAGGACTGGGTGGTCCTCGCGATGCGGGAGACCGCGCTGTTCCGGGAGGACATGGAGGCGCTGCGGATCATCCCGCCGGCGCACTACGTGGGTGCGGTCGAGTCGATCCCGGACATCGCCGACAAGGTCGAGGTGCTGGTCAAGGACGGTGCCGCGTACCGACTCGACGACGGCACCGGCGACGTCTACTTCGACATCTCCGCCACCGGCCGGTTCGGCTACGAGTCGAACCTGACCCGCGAGCAGATGCTGGAGATCTTCCCGGACCGTGGCGGCGACCCGGACCGGGCCGGCAAGCGCGACCCACTGGACCCGCTGCTGTGGCGCGGGGCCCGCGAGGGTGAGCCGTCCTGGCCGGGCGGAGACCTGGGGCCGGGCCGTCCGGGCTGGCACATCGAGTGCGCCGTGATCGCCCTGAACCTCCTCGGCGACCGGATCGACGTGCAGGGCGGCGGAAACGACCTGCTGTTCCCGCACCACGAGGCCTCCGCCGCGCACGCCGAGCGGCTCACCGGTCAGGCGCCCTTCGCCGAGCACTACGTGCACGCCGGGATGATCGGCCTGGACGGCGAGAAGATGTCCAAGTCCCGCGGCAACCTGGTCTTCGTGTCCCGGCTGCGCGCCGACAAGGTCGACCCGATGGCGATCCGGCTGGCGTTGATCTCCGGGCACTACCGCAGCGACCGTACCTGGACCGACGAGCTGCTCACCGCCGCCCAGGCCCGTCCGAGCTGGACGGCTGGCCGTCGGTCGGCATGCCGGGAGTGATCCGCCCGCGCCGGCGGAGCCGCCGTGGTCGCCGTTGACGGGCCCGGT
>NZ_JBSFBM010000547.1:0-2728 GCF_053592955.1 Micromonospora sp. NPDC002411
GTGGTTCCGTGCCGCCATGGCCGCCGGGACGGCCCAGGAGCAGTTGCGGGCGCACGTGGACGGCACCGCTGTGGCGCCGTCGGGAGCGAGCGCCCGCCACACCGGGCAGGGACTGCTCGGGGTACGCAGACGCGCCGAGCGGCTCGGCGGCACGTTCTCCGCCGGCCCGCGTGCCGGTGGCGGCTTCACCGTACGGGTCGCGCTGCCCGCGCCCGAGGAGGTCGCCGAGTGATGATCGGGCCGCGGGGCTTTCGCGATGGGGTGCCACGGAAATAGGGTGGGGTCGGCGACCGTGCTGGTGGCCGGTGACCCGGTGGGAGGCGCAACCCGCCGGGCTCAGGTGTGTTCCGCACCCACCGGTGACCGCCCGGCGTCGTGTACGTCCGGTCACCTCGCCCCGGTCCGCACCTGGAATCCCCATTACAACAGGGGAGAAGAACAATGGCGCGACCCATCACGCTCTTCACCGGCCAGTGGGCCGACCTTCCTTTCGAGGAGGTTTGCCGACTCGCCTCCGAGTGGGGCTACGACGGTCTGGAGATCGCCTGCTGGGGCGACCACTTCGAGGTCGACAAGGCACTCGCCGACGACTCCTACGTCGAGCGCAAGAAGGAGACCCTGGCGAAGCACAACCTTCAGGTCTTCACGATCTCCAACCACCTGGTCGGTCAGGCGGTCTGTGACCACCCGATCGACGAGCGGCACCAGGACATCCTGCCCGCCCGGATCTGGGGCGACGGCGAACCCGAGGGGGTCCGTCAGCGGGCCGCCGAGGAGATCAAGGACACCGCGCGGGCGGCCGCGAAGCTCGGGGTGAACACTGTCGTCGGCTTCACCGGCTCGTCGATCTGGCACACCCTGGCGATGTTCCCGCCGGTGCCGCCGTCGATGATCGAGCGCGGCTACCAGGACTTCGCCGACCGGTGGAACCCGATCCTCGACGTGTTCGACGAGGTCGGGGTGCGGTTCGCGCACGAGGTGCACCCGAGCGAGATCGCGTACGACTACTGGACGACGAAGCGGACGCTGGAGGCCATCGGCAACCGGCCCGCGTTCGGGCTGAACTGGGACCCGTCGCACTTCGTGTGGCAGGAGCTGGACCCGGTGAACTTCATCTTCGACTTCGCCGACCGGATCTACCACGTGGACTGCAAGGACGCCAAGGTGCGCACCGGGGACGGCCGGCGTGGCCGGCTCGCCTCGCACCTGCCCTGGGCCGATCTGCGCCGCGGGTGGGACTTCGTCTCCACCGGTCACGGCGACGTGCCCTGGGAGGACTGCTTCCGGGCGTTGAACGCGATCGGCTACGACGGCCCGATCTCGGTCGAGTGGGAGGACGCCGGGATGGACCGGCTCGTCGGTGCCCCGGAGGCGTTGCAGTTCGTCCGCCGGCTCGCCTTCGACGCGCCGAGCGCCGCCTTCGACGCGGCGTTCAGCAGCAAGGACTGATCTCACCTCGGACAGACCACGGGCCGGTCGCCCTGCGGCGACCGGCCCGTCGAGGTGCGGTGGGTCAGAGCGTGCTGGCGTTCGTGCCCGAGCCGGACGGCTTGGTGCGGGGGTTAGTGGACGACGGCGACCCGGAGGTCGTGCCGACAGTGCTGGTGCCCGCCTTGGCACCCACCGTGGCGGGCGTACCGGCGAACGCGTCGTCGGCGGCGGTCAGCTCCTGCTTGCCGGTGCTGCCGTTGCCGTTACCCAGCTTCTCGCCCAGCTTGGTCTGGCCGAGCTTGTCCTTGCCCTCGCTGTAGAGCTTGGTCGCCTGGGCCTGCGCGACCCCGGCCGCCTCCTGGACGGTCGGGTGGTCGAGCACCTTGCGGCCCCGAACCACGAGCTCTTCGTACTTCTCCCGGCCGGCACGGGCGCCCAGGACGAATCCCGCAGCCAGCCCGCCAAGAAACATGATCTTTCCGCGCATGGCGGCTCCTTCCGTACCTGACGCGCCGTCGCCTCCGGCGAGTTGCCCCGTCGGAAGGCGACCTGTTCGCGCCTGCGTCCTCTGTCCGCAGCTAACTACCCATCCTGCTCCCCGCTCAAGCATGTCTGGGCCGGGATGGCGATTTACCCTGTTTGTCGATGCGTCAGGGATCCTGAGCTGCGCGTCTTGATCATCAGTTGTCGGGGTGGAACCCACTGGACCGCCACCGGGGAAAGTCCTGTACTCTTGTCCCGTCGCAGGGCGTCGGCGAGATCCGATTCCAGGCGGTGCACGATCCCCTGTAGCTCAATTGGCAGAGCAGCCGGCTGTTAACCGGCAGGTTATTGGTTCGAGTCCAATCGGGGGAGCTTCTCCACCCAACGCCCGTCGGCCTGATGCCGGCGGGCGTTCTCGTGCGCCCCCGGCCCTACCCCCCAGGGCCGCCCGACCCGGCAGCCCGCCCGCCGACCCGGCAACCCGTGTTCGCGGGGGCCGGCGTTCGTGGCAGCAACTTCGGGGATGTTGTGGCCTCAACGCGCGGTAAGCCAGCACTTTCCCCGATGTTGTGCGGATCTTGGGCCGGGTTGTCCGGTGCGGAGCGCCGCAGCGGGGGTCCTGGCCCAAGATCGTGCTCGTTCGTTGTTGTAGTGGTGTCGGCGTGATGGTGAGGCCCCTACTTCCTGGTTCGAGCACGATCTTGGCGCGGGGCGCGGGGTACACCGGCATCGGCGCCCGGCTGGAGTGGGCGCTGCTCAACTACTTCGTCGACCAGCACATCAGGGCCGGCTACGAGTTCCTGCTCCCGCCGCA
>NZ_JBSFBM010000548.1:0-2710 GCF_053592955.1 Micromonospora sp. NPDC002411
GACCACCCAGCCGGACGAGGACCAGCTCACGCCGAGTTGTCGGACCGCGCCGGTGGACAGCAGCAGACGGGGATAGCCGACCGCCCGGGGCAGCGGAGTACGCCGAGGAGTTGGCGCGCGCCGCCCGGCCCGGCCACGCCACGCTGCCGCACTTCGACGTGCTGATGCTGGGTGTCGGCGAGGACGGGCACGTGGCCTCGGTCTTCCCCGAACACCCGGTGCACTACGACACCCGGCCGTGCAGCGCGGTGCGGGGCAGCCCCAAGCCACCGTCGGTGCGGACCACGCTCACCCTGCCGACGATCAACACCGCGGACGAGGTCTGGCTGGTGGCCGGCGGCGCCGACAAGGCCCGTGCGGTGGGCATGGCGTTGGCCGGCGCCGGGCCGGTGCAGTTGCCGGCCGCCGGGGTGCACGGCGTGAGCCGTACCCGGTGGCTGCTGGACCGGGCCGCCGCAGCCGACGTACCCGCCCGCTTCCGCAGCCTCCGTTAGGCGCACAGCCGTACTCGCCGCGGCGGCGGAGCAGCCGTTACTCGCCGCGGCGTCGGCGGAGCGCGGCGAGCGCCTCGGCCAGCAGCGCCTCGCCCTCCTCGGCGGTGCGCCGCTCCTTCACGTACGCCAGGTGGCTCTTGTACGGTTCGGCGCGGACCCGGCCTGGAGGGTTCTGCGCGTCCTGGCCTGCGGGTAGGCCACAACGGGGGCAGTCCCACACCGCGGGCGGTTCGGCGTCCGCGGCGATCCGGATGTCGGTCTGGTGGTCGTTACGGCACCAGTAGGTGACGTCCTGTCGGGGGGCGGGTTGGTGCCGCTCGTCGGGGCGCATGGGTGCGGACCCGACGCGGGCGCCACGGATGACGTTGCCACTCGGCACGGCTGCTCGCTCCTGTCGTCGGAGGGGACCCGCCGCCGTCGAGGGGTGGGCGGCGGGCGACGCGGTGCAGCGGAGAAAAGCCTGCGCGCGGCCCGTCGAGTGACGGACCGCGCGCAGATTGTACGACTTGAAGCGCTCGCTCAGGAGATGCTGTTCATCTGCAGGCGGAGCCAGAGCCCGAGACCGACGATGGCGGCGAACCAGACAACGCTCACCAGAACGGTGTAGCGGTCGAGGTTCTTCTCCGCCACCGACGAGCCGGCGAGGCTGGAGCTGACGCCACCGCCGAACATGCTCGACAGACCGCCGCCCTTGCCGCGGTGCAGCAGGATCAGCAGGGTGAGCAGAATGCTCGTGATGACCAGCAACACGATCAACGTGTATGCGAACCAGATCGGCATGGCTGGGGTCAGTTCCTCTCGTAGCGATCCTCGCCCGGTCTGATCGGGCACGGCGGCACCGACCGGCGGACGGGCGGTGTCCAGGATACCGAGCGATCAGCGAGCGAGGTGCTCCGGGAAGCGGCAGATTTGCGCGAACTCCTCCGCGTCCAGGCTGGCGCCCCCGACCAGGCCCCCGTCCACGTCCGGCTGGGCCATGATCGAGGCGACGTTGGACGCCTTGACCGAGCCGCCGTAGAGGACCCGGACCTGGTCAGCGGTGTCCTGGTCGAAGCGCTCCGCCAGTCGCTGCCGGACCGCCCCGCACACCTCCTGGGCGTCCTCCGGGGTCGCGGTCTTGCCCGTGCCGATCGCCCAGACCGGCTCGTACGCGATCACGACCTGCCGCACCTGCTCGGGCGTGAGCCCGGCGAGGCCCCCGTCGAGCTGGTCGGCGCAGTGCGCCACGTGGGTGCCCTGCTCGCGGACGTCCAGCCCCTCCCCCACGCAGAGGATCGGGGTCAGGCCGTGCGTCAGCGCCGCCTTCACCTTGGCGTTGACGACAGTGTCGTCCTCGTGGTGGTAGGCCCGCCGCTCGGAGTGCCCGACCACCACGTACGTGCAACCGAGCTTGGCCAGCAGCGGGCCGGAGATGTCCCCGGTGTACGCGCCGGACGCGTGCGGGGAGAGATCCTGCCCGCCGTAGCCGATCAGCAGCTTGTCGCCGTCCACCGCGGTCTGCACGGTACGCAGGTCGGTGAAGGGCGGCAGCACGACCGTCTCGACCTCGGTGAGCTGCTTCTCGGTGAGGCTCGCCGCCAGCTTCTGCACCAGCAGGTTGGCCTCGAGGTGGTTGAGGTTCATCTTCCAGTTGCCGGCCATCAGCGGCCGACGGGTGGTGCTCGCCATGTTCAGTTCTCCAGGGCCGCGATGCCGGGGAGGGTCTTGCCCTCGAGGTATTCCAGGGAGGCGCCGCCACCCGTGGAGATGTGCCCGAACGATGACTCGTCCAGCCCCAGGGCACGGACCGCCGCCGCCGAGTCACCGCCGCCGACGACGCTGAACGCGTCGGCCTTGGTGATCGCCTCGGCGATCCCCCGGGTGCCCGCCGCGAACGCCGGCATCTCGAACACGCCCATCGGGCCGTTCCAGAAGATCGTCTTCGCCTGGGACAGGGCGGCGCTGAAGCCGGCCACCGTCTCCGGGCCGACGTCCAGACCGAGCCGGTGGCTCGGGATGCCGTCCACGCGGACCGTGTCGTGCGCGGCGTCCGGGGCGAACGCGTCCGCGACCACCACGTCGACCGGGAGCAGGATCTTGCCGTTGGCCCGCTCCAGCAGGTTGCGGCAGGTGTCGACCATGTCCTTCTCCAGCAGCGACGTGCCCACCTCCAGGCCCTGGGCACGCCGACCTCTGGCGAACGGTTCCGGCCTCCGCCCGGTTGGATCTGGCACGCC
>NZ_JBSFBM010000549.1:0-2706 GCF_053592955.1 Micromonospora sp. NPDC002411
TCGACCCACTGGCGCCAATCAACGCCAGAGAGACCGCCGTTACGGAGCGTTGGAAGACGACGAGCGTGTGGGCTCCACCCTGCTCGCTGCCGGCGCCCACGAAGGCGCTGCGGTCGGCGACCAGGGTGTCGATGTCGGCGCGGGACAGGCCGAGCCGCCCGTCGGCCGCCAACCTGTCGAACAGGTCGTTCTCCGGGGAGCCCTTCTCGCGCATCGCGAGGGCCACGGCGACCGCGTGCTCCTTGATCACCTCGTGGGCGACCTCCCGGCCCACGCCGCGCCGGACCGCCGCCACCAGGATCTTGGTGGTGGCCAGGAACGGCAGGAACCGCTCCAACTCCCGGTTGATCACCGCCGGGTACGCGCCGAACTCGTCGAGCACGGTGAGGAACGTCTGGAACAGCCCGTCGGCGGCGAAGAACGCGTCCGGCAGGGCCACCCGACGGACCGCCGAGCAGGAGACGTCCCCCTCGTTCCACTGGTCGCCGGCCAGCTCGCCGACCATCGACAGGTAGCCCCGGATGATCACCGCGAAGCCGTTCACCCGCTCCGACGAGCGCGTGTTCATCTTGTGCGGCATCGCGCTGGAGCCCACCTGGCCCGGCTTGAAGCCCTCGGTCGCCAACTCCTGGCCGACCATCAACCGGATCGTGGTGGCCAACGACGACGGCGCCGCGGCGGTCTGCGCCAGCGCGGCCAGCACGTCGAAGTCGAGCGAGCGCGGGTACACCTGCCCGACGCTGTCCAGCACCCGGGAGAAGCCCAGGTGTTCGGCCACCCGCCGCTCCAGCTCGGCCACCTTGTCGGCGTCCCCGTCGAAGAGGTCCAGCTGGTCGGCGGCCGTGCCGACCGGGCCCTTGATCCCCCGCAACGGGTACCGCGCGATCAACTCCTCCAGCCGCTCGTACGCGATCAGCAGCTCCTCGGCCGCCGACGCGAAGCGCTTGCCCAGCGTGGTGGCCTGCGCCGCCACGTTGTGCGAACGGCCGGTCATGACCAGCTCGGAGTGCTCGTACGCCAGGAAGGCGAGGCGGGCCAGGGTGGCCACCACGCGGTCCCGGATCAGCTCCAGCGAGGCACGCACCTGGAGCTGCTCGACATTCTCGGTCAGATCCCGGGAGGTCATGCCCTTGTGCACGTGCTCGTGCCCGGCGAGCGCGCTGAACTCCTCGATCCGGGCCTTCACGTCGTGCCGGGTGACCCGCTCCCGCTCCGCGATCGAGGCGAGGTCCACCTGGTCGAGCACCCGCTCGTACGCCTCGACCACGCCGTCTGGCACCGCGACACCCAGGTCACGCTGGGCGCGGAGCACGGCGAGCCAGAGCCGCCGCTCCATCCGGACCTTCTCCTCCGGAGACCAGAGGGCGACCAGTTCGGGCGAGGCGTACCGGTTGGCGAGCACGTTCGGGATCGTCGTCACGTACCTCATTGTCCCGCACCCGCTGGTCGGTGCCTGGACCGGGCCGGAACCCCGAGGCGGTCAGGAGCGGGTGAGCTCGTAGACGGTCACCGCGCCGGCGACCAGCCGAACCTGAGCCAGCCGGGCCAGCTCCGGCGACACCGCTCCCGCCCTGGCGTCGGCGAACAACCATCGGACTCCGTGCCGCGTACGGAGGCGGTCCAGGTCGGCGACGGTCGGCGCGGTGAACACACCGTCGTTGAGCGCGAGCAACTCCTGATCGGGAAAGTTCTGCCGGGCGTACCCCAGGTTGTCGACGCCGTGGGCGGCCACCACCGCGTCGGTGTAGCCCCAACTCTCGACCACTGTGCGGTGCCCGCCCAGCCCGGTCACCCAGAAAGCCCGGGCGTCGCAGTGCGGGGTGGTCCGCACCGGCCGGCAGTGGACGTTGGTGGCGACCACGTCGTCGTCGCCGGCGTGTTCGTCCAGCCACAGCGCCGCGCGCATCTCGTCGACGGTCAGCGCGTACGGCTGCGGTCCGGTGGCCGGCGGCCCCGGCTCGGTCAGCACCGAGCGAACCGTCCCGCCCAGCACGACGGCGGCGCTGGCACCGAGCAGCGCCGCGGTGACCCCGGCCAGGGCGATCGTCACCGTTCGCCGACGACCTGCTCCCGAAGCTGCCGGTGCCGAAACGCGACGCCGCCACAGGGCCGCCACTGCGATGGCGAGCGCGGCGGCAACCGCCACGAACAGCACGTACCGTACGGCCGAGAGACCCAGGACCCGCAACCACCCCTCGATCGTCGAGGTGGTGGGGGTGCCGGGCCGGCTGATCCTGGGCACGGCGAAACCCACCACCGTGCCGGCGGTGGCGAGCCCCGCCAACGCGCCGGCCACGGCGGGCACCACCAGCACCGGCCAGGGCGCCCGAGCCGCAGCGAGAGACCAGGTGGTCAGCACGACGCCGATCGGGATGACGCCCATCCAGAAGTAGATCTGACTGATCGACGGGTGCTGGAACACCCAGGTGGTGGCGGCCCCGGCGAGGACCGTGCCGGCGAGCAGCCAGACAGCCGGATCGGCCCGGTGCCCACGCTCGCGGAGCAGGCCCATGCCCACCCACCGTGGCGACTGACCCAGCACCCACCAGCCGACCACCGCGAACGCCAGCAGCCATCCGAGGACACCACCGTCGTTGATGCCCGGTGGCAGCGGTGCGCTCGGCCAGATCCCGTCACCCGGCCCGAGCGTCTCGGCGTACGGGGCGACGAAGTGCAGCAACGCCAACGCCTGCACGCGCAGGGTGG
>NZ_JBSFBM010000550.1:0-2694 GCF_053592955.1 Micromonospora sp. NPDC002411
TTCGCCGCGCCGGAGCCGAAGGGCTGCCTCTTCGAGTACGTCTACATCGCCCGCCCGGACGCCACGATCGCCGGGCGCAACGTCCATGCGACGCGCCTTCGTGTCCCGGGCGTCACGCGCCATCCGACCCACCAGGCCGAACCGGCTGACCTGACGGGGCGTCGCCTCCGGGTCGGCCAGCAGCATCACCACGCTGGCCCCGCCCAGCCGGGCGCGGTCGATGCTCACCGAGCCGTTGGCCTGCAACGCCACCCGCTTCGCGATGTCCAGACCGAGCCCGGTCGAACCCTGGTCGCTGGTCCCCCGGCGCAGTGCCCGGTCCGGGTCGGGGATGCCGGGTCCGGCGTCGTCGACCCGGATCGCCACGTAACCGTCGCGCCGCGACACGGCCACCTCGAACGCGGTGCCCTGCGGTGTGTAACGGAAGACGTTACCGATCACCGCGTCCAGCGCGGCGGCCAGCTCGGCTCGTGGCACCGGGGCGGGGATGCGCAACTGCGCGCCGTTCACCCGGTGCGGCCGGTTCTGGTCACCGGCCAGCGCCGCCCAGAACACCATCCGGTCCCGGACCACCTCGCTGACGTCGCATATCGCCGGCCCGGCCTCGTGCGCCACCGCCTTGCGGGTGGTCTTGATCAGCACGTCGATCTCACCCTCCAGGGTGACGATCGCCTGCCGGATCCGTCGGATGCCACGGAGCCGGTCCAACTCCGCAGGGCTGAACGAACCCACGCTGGTGTCGTCGGACTCCAACGCCTCCGCGTCCAACCGCAGCACCGTCAACGGGGTACGCAGACGGTGCGACAGATCGGCCACCAGCTCCCGCTCGTCGGTGCGGGCCGCGTCGAGCCGGTCGGCCATCCGGTTGAAGGCGTAGCCGGCCTCGGCCAGTTCACGGGGACCGGTCGGCTCGACCCGTACCCCCAGGTCGCCGTCGCCGATGGAGAGCGCGGCCTTGACCAGACCCCGGGTCGAGTCCACCGCGCGGGCGGCGACCCGGTCGACCACCAGCACCGCCGCCCCGGCCATCGCCGCGCCGACCGCGAACAGCAGCCACCAGGTGCCGCCGCCCTCGCCCAACGTCGAATCCGGGAGGAACACCTCGACCACCGCCGTCCGGTCACCGAGGACCACCGGGTCGAGTCGAAGCACACCGCCGTCGACATCGACGACCAACGACCGTCGGTCGGCTCGGGCCTGGTCCAGGTCGCTGCCGCTGGCCCGACCGGTCGACTCGTCCAGCCCCAACCCGTGCACCACCGGCGGGAAGTCGGACCCCTCGGCGCTGGCCACCACGGCACGCTCGACGGCCGCCGGGTCGGTGCTCACCGCCAGCGCGCCGGTCACCAGCGCGCTGCGCCGGGCCGCGTCGGCGATCGCCTCGTCCCGGCTCTGCTCCCGCAGGCTGAGCCCGAGCGGGATCAGGAAGGCGAGCGCGACGAGACTGCACATGCCGGCCGTGAGCAGGGCCAGCGCCGTCCTCAGTCCGGTGCCACCAACCGGAATCCGACCCCCCGCACGGTGCGCAGGTAGCGCGGCTTCGCTGCGGACTCGCCCATCTTTCTGCGAAGCCAGTACAGGTGAACGTCGATTGTCTGGTCCTCGCCGACCGATGGCTGCCGCCATACCTCCTCCAAGAGTTCCCGGCGGGACACTACCCGCCCAGGTCGCGCGGCGAGATACGCCAGCAGGTCGAATTCCTTACGGGTCAGCGCCAGTGGCTCCCCGTCGAGCAGGGCGCTGCGCTCGCCCACGTCCACCCGGAGCCCACCGACGCTGTGCACCGCCGGCTGCACCGTCCGGCTGGCCCGCCCGGCCCGGCGCAGCACTGTGGTGATCCGCGCGTCCAGGTGCGCCCCCGTGAACGGCTTGACCATGTAGTCGTCCGCGCCCGCGCGGAGCAGCTTCACCACGGACTGCTCGTCGTCGCGGGCGGTGGCGATGATGATCGGGACGTCGGTGATGCCCCGCAGCATCCGCAACGCGTCCGAGCCGTCCAGGTCGGGCAGGCCCAGGTCGAGCACCACCAGGTCGGGTGTCTCCGCGGCGACCCGACGCAGCGCGTCCAACGCCGTACCCACGGCGTGCACGGCATGCCCACGGTCGGTGAGGGACCGCAGCATCGCGCCGCGTACGACGTGATCGTCTTCGACCAGGAGCACGGAGGCCACGACAAGACCGTACTTGGCCTGGCAAGTTGATCGCGTTGCGGCGTACCTGAGGGGCGGGCCAGCTGGTACGACGATGTCGTTCACGCTGTTCGTCGATGCCCGACTGGCGCTCTGACGCCGCGCCCGCCTGGCCGCCCAGGGCGTCCTGGGCGTGATCAACTCGGGTTTCCGGACGTCGGGCCGTCCGCGCGACTGGGATGCCGCGGTTTCCGGAAACCCGAGTCGATCAACGAGAAGCGGGCACCGGTTCGGCCGGGGCCGCGGTTTCGGCCGGCGTCGTGGGGTCGTCGGTGGGTTCGGTGCCGTCGGCCCGGGTCGCGGGTTCGTCGGTGCGGCGGCCGGTCACTTCGGCGAGGGTCGGGGGCTGGTCCGCGTTCCCGGTCGCCTCGGCGAGCGCCAGGGGCTCGGCCGGGTCGCGTCGGCGCCACCGGCTGACCAGCCAGCCGATCGCCGCGCCGCCGCCGAGCCCGGCGAGCAGGCCAGCGGCCAGCATCCCGTCGGCGCTGCCCGACTCCTCGCCGGC
>NZ_JBSFBM010000551.1:0-2660 GCF_053592955.1 Micromonospora sp. NPDC002411
GCGCACTCGATCGGCGGCACGTACCACGGGCGACCGGTCGGCTCGCTCGCCGACCTGACCACCTTCTCGTTCTTCCCCACGAAGAACCTGACCACCGCCGAGGGCGGCGCCGTCGCGGCGCTCGACCCGGCCGTGCTGAAGCGGGCCCGCCGTTTCCGCACCATCGGCCTGGTCCGCGACCGCGCCGAGTTGCGCTGTCCCGACGAGGGCAGCTGGCACCAGGAGGTGCACGAGTTCGGGCTGAACTACCGCCTGCCCGACGTGCTCTGCGCCCTGGGCCGCAGTCAACTGCGCCGCCTCGGCGAGTTCAAGGCGCGCCGGGCCGCGCTGGTCGCCCGCTACGACGAGGCACTGGCCGACCTGGACGGTGTGCTGCCGCCGAACCGGAAGTCGTGGGCCGACCCGGTCTGGCACCTCTACCCGATCCGCGTGCTCGACGGGCGTCGCCGCGAGGTGTACGACCGGATGCGGGCCGCCGGCATCGGCGTCCAGGTCAACTACGTCCCGGTGTACTGGCACCCGGTCTTCGCCGACCTGGGCTACCGACGCGGGTCCTGCCCGGTGGCCGAGTCGTTCTACTCGCAGCAGCTGTCGTTGCCGCTCTACCCGGGGCTCAGCGACGCCGACCAGGATCGCGTCATCGACGCGCTGACCGCGGCCCTGCGGGCCGGCTCGGTGCGTACCGCCGCCTGATGGGAACCTGATGCACCACGCCAACCACTTCTACGGTCACGCGCACGTGCTGGCCCGCTACGCCGGCCTCGGCGACCGGCACCCACCGCGGATCAACGGGTACGTGCAGCACGGCTGGAACATCGGTGACGGCCTGGCACCCGGCCACCCGTACGCCGACCGCACGCCCAGCCTGCTCTGGTCGGAGCAGACCCGCCGACGGGCCTGGTCGGTGGGCCGCCGCAACGTGGTCGTCATCGGGGCGCCGTTCACCTACCTGCTGGCCATGCGCCCGGAGGACCCACCGGCCGAGGAGCGGGAGGGCACCATCTGGTACCCGTTCCACGGTTGGGAGGGTCAGCACGTGAAGGGCGACCACCGTAAGTTGATCGCCCTCATCCAGGCCACCGAACCGGGCCCGGTCACGGTCTGCCTCTACTGGCACGAGTACCGGATGCGCAACGTCCGCCGCCTCTACGAGCGGGCCGGGTTCCGGGTGATCTGCCACGGCTACCGGGGGCACTGGTGGAAGGACACCGACCCGGAGTTCCTCGACAAGCAACTGACCGAGCTGCGTCGGCACCGGCGGGTGGCTTCCAACCGGCTGACGAGCGCGATCTTCTACGGCATCGCCGCGGGTTGCGAGCCGGCGGTCTACGGCGACCCGATGATCCTGTCCAACGAGGACCCGACCTTCGGCGGCACCGCCCGCATCCGCCGCCAGTGGCCGGAGCTGCACGGCACCGCTGTCGACGTGCCCACCGCCGTCCACATCGCCCGCGCCGAGCTCGGCATCGACCACCGCTGCGCGCCGGCCGAGCTGCGCGAGCTGCTCGGCTGGGCGAACCTCCAGGAGGAAGAGGACGACCGTGACGACTGAGACGGCACCCGCCGGCCGCATCACCCTGCCGGGCGGCGAGATGCTGGCCTGGTCCGACCTGCCGCAGCAGCGGTTGGCCGAGGGTGGGCCCCTCGCCGCCCTCGCCGCCCGGCTCGTGCCTTCCGGTGCCCGGGTCCTGCTGGCCGGGCCGCACGACCCGGCCCTGCTCGACCAGTTGGGCCACGCCGAGGTGACCTGCCTGCTACGCAGCCACCCGGACGCGGTCGCGCTGGCCCCCCGGGCCGCCCACGTGGTGGTGGGTGGCCCGACCGGGCTGCCCGACGACGAGACGTACGACGTGGTGATCGCCGCCGCCGGCCTGGACCCGGTGGAGTCGGTGGAGGGCACCCGGCTCGGCTGGAGCGGTGTGCTGGCGCGACTGGTCGCCGCCGTACGGCCCGGTGGCGCGCTGCTCCTGCGCCTGGACAACCCGCTCGGTCTGCACCGGCTCGTCTCCACCACCCCCTGGTACGCCGGCCGGGACGACTCCGCCTGGGTGATCGGTGGAGTGCTGGATCGCGGCCACCCGGCCAACCGCGACCAGCTCCGCGAACGGCTCACCGAGGCGGGGCTGCGACCGACGGCGTGCTGGGCCGCGTACCCCGATGCCGGCAGCCCGACTGCCCTGCTCGACGCCGACCACCTCGACCGGGACGCCGGATCCGGCCTCTTCGACGCCGTGCTGCACGGCGCCTGTGCGGGCGGCTCCACGAGGGACACCGTGCTCCAGGACCCGGCGCGACTGGCGGTGGACGCGCTGCACGCCGGACGCGCCGCCGACCTCGCGCCGGGTTGGCTGGTGCTCGCCCACCGACCCGCCCACACCGGAGACCATCCGCCGGCGGCCGACGTCGACCTGCCGGTGGCGTTGATGCAGACCGGCCGTCCCGGGATCGGCGTGTCGGAGGTGCTGCACGGCCCGTCGGGCTGGCGTTGGGGGCTCGCTCCGACCACCGGCACGCGGGTGGCAGCCGCCGCGCCGTTCGCCAGCCGCGAGGCCGCGTACCGGGACGAGGAGACGTCGGGAAAGCCGTAGCGCAGGGCGTGCTCCGGGTCGGCAGGGTCGATCTGGCGCACGCCCGCGTCGGCGAGGCGCTTGTTGACCTCG
>NZ_JBSFBM010000552.1:0-2629 GCF_053592955.1 Micromonospora sp. NPDC002411
CCCGGCCCTCGTCGAAGGCCCCGGTCGCCCCGGCGGTCAGCTCCGCCCGCAAGGGCGTCGGAGTGTGGAACTTCGCCGGGGCCAGTCAGGCGCTGGCAGCCTCGAAGGCCGGCTGGTACTACACCTGGGGCACCCAGCACCCGGGGATCAGCACCCCGAAGGGTGTCACGTTCGTGCCCATGATCCGCAGTGCGGAGAACGTCACCGCCCCTGACCTGGCCAGGGCTAAGGCGGCGGGGCCGGACCTGCTCACCTTCAACGAGCCGGACATGCCCGAGCAGGCGAACATGACCGTCGAGCAGGCGCTCGACCTGTGGCCACAGTTGATGGCGACGGGCAGCAGACTGGGCAGCCCGGCGGTCGCCGTCGGCGCGCCCGATCCGCAGGGTTGGCTCGACCGGTTCATGACCGGCGCCCAGGCCCGAGGTCACCGGGTGGACTTCATCACCGTGCACTGGTTCGGTGCCGACTTCGCCACCGCCGCCGCGGTCGACCAACTCCGGCAGTACCTCCAGGCCGTCTACCAGCGGTACCGCAAACCGATCTGGCTGACGGAGTTCGCCCTGATCCGCTTCGACGGCGGCGGTGCGCAGTTCCCCGGCCAGGAACAGCAGGCTGCCTTCCTCACGGCGGCCACCGCCATGCTCGGTCAACTTTCCTACGTGCAGCGCTACGCGTGGTTCGGCCTCCCAGCCACGGACAAGGACCGGTCCGGATTGTTCAGCAGCGGGACCCAGACGACAGCGGTCGGCCGCGCCTTCCAGGCCGCCCGTTGAGCGGGGCCGCGCCGGTGGAGCCGCCGATCACTGCCGGACGCTCCGGGGTCGACGGCCGCGTCTGGCGGATCGTCGGTGTCGTCGCCACCCTGGTCGCGACGACGCTGGCCGTCGGTCTCAGCCAGGGTTGGGGCCGCTCCGGCCGAGCGGCAGACCGGTCTGCCGCCGTTCCGTCGGCGGCGGCGGCCGCCTCGCCCGCTGCCGTGCCGACCGCGCCCGTGGTGCTCAACGGCACCGATGACGCCTTCATCCAACTGCTGATCCCGATGAACGAGGGTGCGCTCGCGCTGATCGACCACCTCGACACCCGGCCGACGGGGGCCGATCCGTCACTGCGGGCCCTCCTCGGCGACCTCCGGCAGGCGCACCAGGCCGAGTTGCGGGACCTGCGCGGGATCCTGGCCGCAGGCAACGTTCCGGAGTTGAACATCCACGAGGGGCACCAGATGCCCGGCATGGTCACCACTGCCAGTCTCGACGAGTTGCGAGCCACCCCCGACGCCGAGGTGCCGTCCCGGGCGGCCGCCCTGCTACGGGCGCACCTCGCGCAGACAGTGGTGTTGTGCCGGGGCGAGCAGACCGCCGGAGGTAGCCCGGAGCTGAAGGCGCTCGCCGGCCGGATCCAGCAGGCACGGGCCACCGAGCTGAGCGCTCTGGACGGCCAGCCCGGCGCTCCGCGGGTCGACTGAGTGTCTGACCTGCACGCCGTCGTCCGTACCCCGATCCGGGTGTCACCGGCGGCCCACCGTGCCGAGGCGTCGCCGGCCGCGCGGTGGCGGGGTGGTCATCGCCGCGCCGCCGGGCGGACCGCGATCGTCACCTCGATCCTGACGATGACCGCCGGGTGGTTGTTCGCCATCCTTCTCGCGCCGCACCTCAGCCTCTCCCCGGGCTGGCGGATGGTCGCCCTCTTCTGCCACCTGACCTGCCTCGTGGTGGGCTTCGGCGCGGTGTTGACGGTGGACTGGATCAGCCTCCGCTGGCTGCTCCGCCGGGAGTCGCTCGGGAACGTGCTGACCGCCGCACGCGGCGTACACCTGCTCATCTGGCTGGGCCTGGTGGGTCTCCTGGTCAGCGGCGCGGCCCTGGGCCCGGACACGTCGTCCGGGCTGGTCTGGGTCAAGCTGCTCGCGGTGTTGGCGGTGGGCGTCAACGGGTTGTTCCTCGGCCGTGTCCGGGATCGACTCACCGCCGTGGACGGCCCTCCGCCCTGGTCGGCTCTGCTCGCTGGCGTCGTCGCGGCCACCGTCTCCCAGGTGGGCTGGTGGACCGCGACTCTGATCGGCTTCTGGAGCGCCAACAGCTGACGCCCGCCGCCAGGGTGCTCAGGCCGGTGAGGGGTGGTTCGCCTCGAACCGGTCGCGCGTCAGGAACGCGAGCTGGGCCCGCTTGTCGGGCATGTCGATCTCCGAGTCGAGGGTGAACCCCTCGATCTCCAGTCGGCGTAGCGCGAGGTGGTTGCGGACGTCCGGCTCGACCACGATCCGCTGGGCGGACGGGTCGCGGAACAGGAAGCGGGCGAGGGCCGGGCCGACGACGTTGGTGAGGCCGCGGGCCAGGCGTCGGTCCGGGCTGAGCAGCAGGTGCATGCCCACGTCGCCGGGCTGGACGCGGTAGCGCTCGCCGACCGGGTCCGCCTCGGGCTGGTAGGTCTGGAAGAGGCCGACCGGCTCCGCGTCGACCATGATCAGGTACGCGTGGTGCGTCGGCAGGCTGTCCACGAAGGCGTAGATCTCGCGCACCTCGTCCACTGTGTGTGACCCCATGCCCCAGAACGAGTTGCGGGGAAGGCCGTCGGGAGGTCCCACCCTCCCGGCGGCGTCGCGCCGTGTCGGCCCTCGCCCGCGGCGAAC
>NZ_JBSFBM010000553.1:0-2622 GCF_053592955.1 Micromonospora sp. NPDC002411
CGCCCGGCAGATCTGGTCCAAGCGCCAGTTGTTCGAGGTGATGGTCGACTTCTGGAACGACTTCCTGCACGTCGCCGCCGATTTCGACGGCGGTGAGGTCTACCGCAACTCGTTCGACCAGGACGTCGTGCGCAAGCACGCGCTGGGCAGCTACCCGGAGATGCTGATCGCGGCGAACAAGCACCCCGCGCTGCTGATCTACCTGAACCAGAAGGACTCCCGCAAGGACGCGATCAACGAGAACCTCGCCCGGGAGAACCTCGAGCTGTACTCGGTCGGCGTCGACGGCGGCTACAAGGAGCCGGACGTCCGTCAGGCCGCCATGTTGCAGACCGGCCGGGGCATCGACAAGGACGGCAAGTACGTCTTCAAGCCGGAGCAGCACTACGTCGGCAAGGTGAAGATCCTCGGCTTCAGCCACCCGAACAACTCGTCGGACCCGAAGAAGGCCGACGCGGCGATCGACGCGTACATCACCTACATCGCGTTGCACCCGTCGACGGCGAAGTACGTGGCGCAGAGCCTGGCGACCCGCTTCGTCTCGGACACCCCGCCGAAGTCCCTGGTGGACCGGCTGGCCAAGATCTACACCACCAACAACGGCCTGATCAAGCCGGTGCTGATGGCGATGTTCTGCTCCACCGAGTTCTGGGCCGCCGTGGGCCAGAAGGTACGCCGCCCGATGGAGTACCTGGCTGCCACGTACCGCACGCTGGGTGTCTCGCCGGAGGCGTCGCCGAAGCACAACAACGGCGACAGCAAGCGCACCCCGTACGCGCGGGGCCTGCGGCAGATCCAGGACAAGCTGCGCGAGCTGGGTCAGTACCCGATGGGTCAGCCCACCCCGGACGGCTACCCGGACGTCTACGTCGCCTGGACGTCGGCCGGCACCATGGTCAACGGCTGGAACGAGGCGGGCGAGATCCTCGCCGGCTACCGCACCGCCTTCACGTACACGGCACCGGAGAAGCTGGTCGCCAAGCCGCCGGCGACCGCCGGGGCGTACGTGGACGCGCTCTCCCAGCGGCTGGTGGGTCAGAAGCTGAGCACGCGGGAGAAGAACCTGATCCTCGGTGTGGCCGGCGTCGCCGCCACCGCCAAGGTCGACGCCACGTTCAACGGGGCCATCACCGCCGTCGCGCGGGCGATCCTCGCTTCCCCCCAGCACCACCTCCGGTGAGGCACCCGATGGAGAAGACTGTGTACAACTCTTTCCCCCTGCACCCCGAATGCCCCGACGTGCGGCGGCTGGCCGACAACCCGGCCGAGGCCCTGCTGCGCGCCGAGGCGGACATCGTGGCCGCCGAGAGCGCTGCCGAGCTGGACCGCTACCGCACTCTGGAGAACCTGGAGGAGGCCCAGCAGGACGGTCGCGGCGTCACCCGCCGTACCTTCGTCGCGGGTGCCGCGGCCACCGCCACCGCCCTGGCCACTGCCCAGTTCGTGACCACGTCGGCGTCGTTCGCGGCGACCAAGACCGGCACCCTGATCCACGTCTTCCTCTACGGCGGGCTGGACGGGCTGAGCCTGGTGGCACCGGACAACGACCCGGTGCTCAGCAAGGCGCGGCCCGACCTGCTGCTCGGCAACGACTCGCTGGCCCTGGGCCGGGGCTTCAAGCTGACCAGCGCGTTCAAGCCGCTGGAGAAGTGGCTGACCGCAGGCCAGCTCGGCTTCATCCCGGGCGTCTCGGACGAGCGGCTGTCGCGCAGCCACTTCCAGGCCGCGGACGCCTGCAACCTGGGCGGACTGCCCAACGAGACCGGCGGTCGGGGCTGGCTGGACGGTCTGGTCGACAACCTGGGCAAGGGCACCGCGTTCCGTAGCGTCGGCATCGGCAGCACGCTGCCCCGCTCGCTGGTCGGCAACAACGGCGCATTGTCGTTGAACAGCGTCGGATCGTTGCGGCTCAACGGTGACGAGAAGTACCGGGCGGCCACCGAGAAGGCCATCAAGGGGCTCTTCACCGGGATCAACCACCCGGTCGAGGAAGCCGTGCAGGAGGGCATGGGCGCGCTGGCCACCGCGCAGAAGCTCGCCGCCAAGCCGTACCAGCCCGCCGAGGGCGTCACGTACGAGGGCGTCGGCCGGGCCTTCCAGCAACTCGCCCAGCTGATCAAGGGCGGCGCGAACGTCCGGGTCGCCACCGTCGGGATGGGCGGCTACGACACCCACGAGAACCAGGGCACCGCCGCGGGCGGCCAGCTGCACCGCAGGCTGAACGAGCTGGCCAGCGCGATGGCGGCCTTCTTCACCGACCTCGGCCCGCAGGCCGCCGACGTGACCATCATGGTGTCCAGCGAGTTCGGTCGCCGGGTCGGCTCCAACACCGGCGGCACCGACCACGGGCACGGTGGCGTGGTCACCGTGCTCTCCGGTAAGAAGCTGGCCGGCTCCCTGCTCGGCACCTGGAACGGTCTGGACAAGCTGGACTCCGGTGACGTGCCGGAGTACAACAACATGTTCAACGTGTACGGGGCGGTGGCCCAGGGCCGGTTCGGGCTCACCAACGCGGAGGTCGAGAAGGTCTTCCCCCGCCAGAAGTACGCCCCGATGAAGCTGTACGCGTGACGTACCCGCACACCCACGCCGCCGGCCGTCGTACCGGGACCTCGTCCCGGC
>NZ_JBSFBM010000554.1:0-2611 GCF_053592955.1 Micromonospora sp. NPDC002411
AGCAGCAGCGTGCCGAAGAGCCGGACCCCGGCGGACTCCGGTTCGCGGACCGTCATGTTGCAGTGGTCGTACGGTGTGGTCTGCGCGATGATCCGCCGGCACGTAGACGTGCATACGCATCCGCCCGGGGTTGTCCCCGAAGCTGGTCACCTCGGTCAGCGACGCCGCGTACGCGGGTCGGAGCGTGGGGACCACCAGGCCGGCCGTCACCAGTGGCACGGCGAGCGCGAGCAGCAGTTTTCTCTTGATTGTCAACGGACGACTCCTTCGATTGCCTGTGCGGCTGGGATTGGTAGCGCGATCCGGTGGCGGGTGCGCCCGGTGCCCGCCTGATCACGCCTGCCCGCTACCTGTGGTTTGCCCTGTCCCTGCCCGGCTCCGGGCGGCATTGCATGGCAATTAGTGTTCCCCTCGGACCGACAAGTGTCAATCGAAGTCTTTCTATCGTCGATCGATCCCGGGAGCCGGCAGGGCGGTGATCCGTCTACAGTCGTCACACCGTCCCTGAAGAGCACGGAGCGTCTGTGGCAAGCCCGTTCGACATCGACGAGATCTATCCGGACGACGGAGATCATGAGCTCCGGCTGCCCCGGCGGCAGGCGGGCAACTCACCCCAGGGGGTCGCCGTGACCCTGCTGGCGGACTACACGCTGCGGACCCGTGTCTCGCTCCCGTCCGCCGCCATCGTGGCGTTGCTCGGGGAGACCGGCGTGACGACGGCCGGTGCGCGCACCGCGATCAGCCGGCTGGCCCGCCGCGGCGTGCTGGAGGGCAGTCGACTGGGACGCCGCAGCTCGTACCGGCTCAGCCGCGGTGCGGCCGCAAGCCTCTCTGCCGGAGCCCACTGGATCCTCACCTCCACCACCTCAACGGTGCGATGGGACGGGTGCTGGACGGTCGTCGCGTTCTCGCTGCCACAGGAGTTGAGTGGGCAGCGGCGGGCCCTGCGGGCGCAGCTGCGGTGGCTCGGTTACGCGCCGTTGTATGACGGACTGTGGATCTCGCCGCGTGAACTGAACGCCCCGGCTCGTGCCCGTCTCGACCAGCTCACCCTCGGTGCCGTGACGGTGTTCCGCGGGCGGCAGGCCCCCCTCGGTTCGGCCATCCACCGTGCCCCGATCGAGGCCTGGGACATCGACGCGATCAGCCGGAGCTACGACGCTTTCCTCCGGCGCTGGACGCCGCTGCTGCCCGGGGTGGTGTCCGGGGATGTCGACGGCGCCGCCGCGGTGCGGGCCCGTACCGAGGTCATGGACACCTTCCGGCGGTTCCCCGTACTCGATCCGCAGTTGCCCCTGGAACTCCTACCCGAGGGGTGGCTCCGGCGACCGGCGCAGGAGTTGTTCGCGGCCGTCTACGACGGCCTCGCCGCGCCCGCCGAGCGACATGTCCGGGCGGTCGTCGCCCGGTTCGCCGACGGCACGCAGCCCGGCATCCGGGCGCACACCACCGCCGACATGCTTGCCGGGGTACGCGTCGAGGCGAGCCTGGCGGAGCGGGGGCACGGCGGCGCTGCCGGCTGACGGCAGCCTCGCGGGGCACGGCCGCCCGATCGCTGTGAGCGATAACAGAACCACCCTCAGGCGTGTCCTGGTGTCTCGGCGGGCCGGTTCGTCCGCTGCTTTCGCGGCGGGTGCCAGAGATCCCCGCAGGCGGGCGGTAGTGGGCGATACGGGGTGTTCCGGCGCGTCGGCGTGAACGGCTCGTTTCGTCTTGACGAACGGCATGTTATCGCTCACCCTCGATATCGAGGTTTATCGTTTCGTTGGGTTCACCGGGCGAGCCCTGCGGGTCGTACCTCGAATCCGGCGTCCCCTCCGGGCAGGCGGACGTCACCTCAGGGCTCCCGGCAGTGCCGGCGAACGCCTTCCCCAACCGCGTGCGCCGCACCGGGCGGCCGTCCTGATCGACGTGGCACATCACCACCACCGATGCACCCACTGAAAAGGATCGACATGAAATCACGCAGAACGTTGCTGGCGGCGGCGACCCTCGCCGTCGCCCTCACCACCGGCATGACAGTGGCGCTGACTCCCGCAGCCGGAGCCGGCACGACCTTGAAGGCGGCCGCCGCCGAGAAGGGCCGCTACTTCGGCGCGGCTGTCGCCGTCAACAAGCTGTCGACCAGCGCCTACACGACGATTCTGAACCGTGAGTTCAACAGCGTCGTGGCCGAGAACGAGATGAAGTGGAGCTCGACCGAGCCGCAGCAGAACACCTTCACCTACTCCAGTGGCGACCGCCTGGTCAGCCACGCGCAGGCCAACGGCATGAGCGTGCGGGGTCACACGCTGTTGTGGCACGCGCAGCAGCCGGGCTGGGCGCAGGGCATGTCGGGCAGCGCGTTGCGCAGCGCGATGATCAACCACGTCACCCAGGTCGCCACGCACTACCGGGGGAAGATCTACGCCTGGGATGTGGTGAACGAGGCGTTCGCCGACGGTGGTTCGGGTGGGCGGCGTGACTCGAACATGCAGCGGACCGGCAACGACTGGATCGAGGCGGCGTTCCGGGCCGCGCGGGCGGCGGATCCGGGTGCGAAGTTGTGTTACAACGACTACAACACCGACGGGATCAACGCGAAGTCGACCGGGATCTACAACATGGTGCG
>NZ_JBSFBM010000555.1:0-2607 GCF_053592955.1 Micromonospora sp. NPDC002411
GTGTGGCGCCGGCACCAACTGGTGACCGAACGCCGTGCGTCTCTGAGTGCAACCCCCACGTCTTGGGCCCGCGCGCCGCCCGTGGCGATGGCGTGCCGCCGGGTACGCCGGGTCGGCCAGCCGACGACAGCCGCGCGGAGGGCGTCGCCGAGTTGCGTGACCTGCGCGGGATCGAGGTGGTCGAACGGGCGGTCGGCGAGCCCGGTGAGAGCGCTGGGCCGCCGCTCGGGCAGCCGCAGCGCGGTGTCGCGTTCCGCGGTCTCCGCGACGGCTGGCGGCAGCGTCGCCCAGGGCAGGCCGCCACCCGACCCCGAGGCGTCGCTGTCGGCCGGCACCCGGACGTACCGATCGTCGTGATCGTCGGTCGTCGACGTGGACCGCGACGGCCGGGGCAGCGGCGGGGGATCAGCGAAGATCGCCGCGAAGACCCGGTCGAACGCGGCGAGATCGGTGTGCCGCCGGACCAGACTGATCCGGGCGGTCCAGTAGAGCGACGACATCGAGTCGGGTGGGCTGGCGGCGAGCGCCCGGACGAAGTCGTCGACGTCGGTGAGCCCGGCAGCAACGCCGGCCCGTCGCAGCCGGCCGGCGAACGCCACAGCGAACGCGGCCCGGTCGACGCCGCGCAGCACTCCCGGACTCACCGGCGCGCGACCAGCCAGACGATCACCGCGCCGACGGCGACAAGGCCAACGAGCGCCGGTACGAGGCGCTTGGTGACCGAACCACCGGCGATGCTGAGCAGGTCGAGCGCCTCCGGCTCGGCGGCCGGCGTGGCCCGCGCGGTATCAGCCGACGGTCCCACGACAGACGGCGTGACGGGCGACGGCGCGGATGCCGACGACGAGAGGGGCGACGGCTCGACGGGCGACGGTGCGACGGCGGCGGTGCTGGGTGTGGTCACGATCGCGGTGGCGGACGCGGCCGGGTCGGACGGCGCGGCGACCTTCGGCGCGACGGGTTCGGGGTCCGTACGAGGGGTCGGCGCCGCCGCCGTCGGCTGCTCCGCGGCCAGCTTGGCCTCCAGGTTGGCGACGAACTGGGCCAACAACTTGCCGGACACTTCCTTGATCATGCCGCTGCCGAACTGGGCAAGCTTGCCGGAGATCTTCAGGTCGGTGTCCACACTGACCAGCGTCCGGTCGCCGTCCGGCCGTAGCTGGGCGGTGACCAGCGCGGACGCGTTCCCGGTCGATCGGGCGTCGCGGCCCTTCGCGTCGATCACCCCGCGGTACGCGGCGTCGTCCTTCTCGACGAACTGGGCGGTGCCCGCGAACTCGGAGATCACCGGCCCGACCTTGACCCGCACCCGGCCCCGGTAGACGTCGCCGTCGACGCCTGTCAACTGGGCGCCCGGCAGGCACGGTGCGAGCCCTTCGAGGTCGGTGAGCACCGACCACGCCTGCTCGATCGGCACGGCGACCGCGAACTCGTTGCTGATCTTCACGGCTGGCTCTCCTGGTAGGCGTGGAGCGCGGCGGCGACCACCGCGCGGTCGTCGGGGGTCTTGGCGATGGTGCCGATGGTCCGCGCGACGTCGTCGGCGACCAGGTCGGCGATGCCCAGCACGGACAGCGCGGCCACCCAGTCGATGGCCTCCGCCATGCCGGGCGGCTTCTCCAGATCCCGGTCGCGTACGCCGCCGACGAACTGGACGGCCGTGTGGATCAGGGGCTCGGTGGCACCCGGAACGGCCCGGCGGACGATCTCCACGGCCCGGGCCGGCGCGGGAAAGTCGATCCAGTGGTACAGGCAGCGGCGGCGCAGCGCGTCGTGCAGTTCCCGACTGCGATTGGAGGTGAGCACCACGACCGGCGGCGTACGGGCGGTGAAGGTGCCGAGTTCGGGGATCGTGATGCCGGCCTCGCCGAGGAACTCGAAGAGCAGCGCCTCGAACTCGTCGTCGGCCCGGTCGATCTCGTCGATCAGCAGCACCGGCGGGACCGGCCCCCGGTGGCGTACGGCCCGCAGGATCGGCCGTTCCTGGAGGAACTCGGCGCTGAACAGGTCCGCGTCGGTGAGCCGGGTGTCCTGTGCCTCGGCGAGCCGGATCGCCAGCAGTTGTCGCTGGTGGTTCCACTCGTAGAGCGCCTCGCCGGCGGTCAGCCCTTCGTAGCACTGCAACCGGATCAGCGGCGTTTCCAGCGCGCGGGCCAACGCCTTCGCGGCGGCGGTTTTGCCGACGCCCGGTTCGCCCTCCAGCAGCAGTGGTCGACCGAGGCGCAACGCCAGGAACAGGGCCATTGCCAGGCCGTCGTCGACCAGGTAGTCGACGGCGTCGAGGCGGTCCCGCACGGCCTGGGCGTCTTTCATACGTCGCCGGCCAGCAGGCGCTCGTAGTCCGCCCGGGTGTCCACGTCGACCGGCACCGGGCCGTCGGCGGGCACCTCGGTCACCGGGTGGCGGCCGGAGTGCAGCAGCTTCCAGACGGCCTTGTCGCCGTGCAGGTCGTACAACTCGGGAAGGACCTTCTGGTCGAAGCGGAACGGATGGCCCAGCCCGTTCGCGTACCGGCATACGGCCAGCGGGGTGGTGGCCGCGGCGACCCGGCGGACGTCCGCGACGCGGACGCCCGGCTGGTCGCCGAGGAGCAGCACGAGCGCGTCG
>NZ_JBSFBM010000556.1:0-2584 GCF_053592955.1 Micromonospora sp. NPDC002411
GTGGCCTTCGACACCATCGTCCGGCGCGAGGCGATCGGTGTGGTCGCCGCGGTCATCCTCACGCGTCGACCTGCTGTGCGGCCCCACCGTCGAGCACCACGTCGACCCCGGCGCGCACCGACCCGGCCTCCCCCGGCACGCGGCGGACGATCGCCGCCGCGTCGGCCGCGGCCAACGCGGCGGGCAACTCCTGTTCCAGGTACTCGCAGAGAAGGTGACTGGTCACGAGGTGCAGCTCCTGGACGACCTGGGTGTCACCGGACACGACGGCCAGCACGTCGTCACAGGCGTCGGCGAGGGGGTTGGGAACGGCCCCGGTGAGCGCCCAACTGGTCACGCCGACATCGCGGGCGGCCAGCGCGGCGCGGACCAGATTGGGGCTGGCCCCGCTGGTGCTGAGCAGCAACAGGACGTCACCGGGGCGACCGTGGGCCCGCACCTGCCGGGCGTAGACGTCGTCGTAGCCGTAGTCGTTGGCGATGGCGGTGAGCGCGCTCGTCTCCGCGTGCAGCGCGATCGCCGACAGCGGCTGGCGGTCGTCGTGGAGCTTGCCGACCAGCTCGGCGGTGAGGTGCTGGGCCTCGGCGGCGCTGCCGCCGTTGCCGGCGACCAGCAGACGCCCCCCGGTGGCCAGCCGGTGGGCCAGGTCGGCGCCCCAGCGCGCCAACTGCGACTCACACCGCCGGTACGGCACCAACGCCGCCGCGAGGTTCGTCAGGTGGGTGTCGAGCAGGCTGCCCGCCGGCATCAGGCCACCACCCGCGTCGGCCGGCGGACGGCGGCCACCTCGCTGTAGACCTCGACCAGCCGCTCGGCGGTCGCCGCCCACGAGTACCGGGTCCGAGCCCGCTCGCGGGCCGCCGTGGCGTACGCGAAACGCCTGATCCGGTCGTCGAGCAACCCCTGGATCGCGGCGGCCAGCGCGTGCGGGTCCCGCGCCGGCACGAGGTCACCTGTCGTCCCGTCGACCACGGTGTCCCGGATGCCGCCGACGGCGGTGCCGACGACCGGCACCCCGCAGGCCATCGCCTCCAACGGGGTCAACCCGAACGGCTCGTACCAGGGTGCGGCGACCAGCAGGTCCGCCGAGCGGTACCAGCGGCCCATCTCCTCCCGGGGCACCGCGCCGACCAGGTGCACCCGGTCGGCCACCCCGCACGACTCGGCGAGGGCCCGCAGTCGCCGGGCGTACGGGTCGGTTTCGAGCAGTCCTTCGGGCGGGCCGCCGACGACCACGCACTCGGCGCCGGCGACCAGCGCCATCGCGCGGATCACGGTCTGGAAGCCCTTGCGTTCGACCAGCCGGCCCACGGTCAGGATCCGGGTCCGACCCGGCTCCCGGTCGGCGGCCGGCCCGAGCGGGGCGAACGTGGCGAGGTTGACCCCGGAGGGCACGACGGTCATCCGGGACCGGGGTACGCCCATCCGGACGAGCTCGCCCACCTCGTCGCGGCACTGCGCGACGATCCGGTCCACCGATCGGCCCAACTCGCGTTCGTAGGACACCCGCCGGGCCGGGCTGGTGTCCTGCACACCCTGGTAGCGGCGCTTCACGGTGCCCAACGCGTGGTACGTCTGCACCACCGGCACCCCGGTCTGCCGCCCGGCGGTCAGCGCCGCCAGGCCACTCATCCAGAAGTGCGCGTGGATCACCTCGGGCACCCACTCCCCGCCCCGCCAGCGCTCGGTCAACCAACGGCTGAACTCCCGCATGTGCGGCAGCAGCGCGTCCTTGGCGACCGGCTCGGCCGGGCCGGCGGGCACGTGGACCACGTCGTACCCGTCCGGGCTGCGGACGGTCACCGGCAGGTCGGGCGCGTCCCGGCGCGTGTAGACCCGCACCTCGTGCCCGGCGGCGGCGAGAGCGGCGGACAGCTCCGCGACGTGCGTGTTCTGGCCGCCGGCGTCCTCCCCTCCGAGGACGGCGAGCGGGCTGGCGTGCTCCGAGATCATCGCGATCCGCATACTTCCTCCTCCAGCAGCCGGTCCCAGTCAGCGAGGAAACGGTCGAGGCCGTACCTGTCGCGCGCGGCGGTCCGCGCCGCCGCTCCGGCCTGACGTGCGGTCGCCGGTTCGTCGATGAACCGGCGGGCGGCGTCGAGCAGGGTGTCGGTCCGGGTGGCGAGAGCTCCGGCCTCCGGGGGCACCGCCATCACCGCCTCGGTGGTGGCGAGCGCGACGACCGGCATGCCGATCGCCATCGCCTCGATGAGGCTGAGCCCGAGCGACGTCCACCGGCACAGGTGCAGGTACGCGCGCCGCCGGCCCAGCTCGGCGTGCATCCGGTGCTGGGGCACGTCGTCGTGGCTGGTGAGTCGGTCGGCGGGCAACCCGAGGTGGTCGGCCAGACCGGCGACGCCCATCCCGAAGACGTCCAGCGGGGCGATCTCGGCGAACCGGGGCAGCAGGTCGGTGCCGGTGACCCGGCCGCGCCGGACCGGTTCGTTGATCACCACGGCGAGCCGGTCGAGTTCCCCTGTGTAGGAGACGGTGGGTGCGACGATGCCGTGGTCGACCACTGTGGTGCGGGTGGCGCCGGTGTCCCAGAAGATCTGGTTGAACCCGGTGACGTGGGCGATGAGCA
>NZ_JBSFBM010000557.1:0-2581 GCF_053592955.1 Micromonospora sp. NPDC002411
CCGGACGGAATCCGACCGGACAGATCCACCGCCCGACCCGTGTTCGGCGCGAACGAGCCACCGACGCTGCGGGTGTCCAACACCCGCGACGGAGCAACCGACCGGAACCCCGACCCACTCGCCGAGTAGTACCCCTGCAGATCCGCGACGACGTGAACCGTACCGCTGGCGGTGTTACGGATACGCACGTTGCCGTTGGACATCGGCACGGTGACCAGGTTCGGCACTGTCTCGCCCGGTACGAAGTTGACTGTCGACGCGTCCGGCAGGGTGGTGCCGTCCGGGTAGACCCGCAGGAACCCCGCGCTGGTCGGCGCGGTGACGGTCACGTTCAGCACGACGGCGCTGATGTCCGCGGCTGGCACCCCGTTGATCTGCGGCAGCGCCAGCACGACCTCGGTGTCCGCCGGGATCGGCACGGTGCCCGGCACCCCGAGCGCCGCACGGGTGTCCAGTACCCGCTGCGGTGTCAGGGCCGTGTAGGCGGCACCGACAACCGTGCAGCTGGTCTTGGGCGCTCCATAGGTCCACCGGAAGTCGGTGAACGTCACCTGATGGGTCTCGCAGGCTCCGCCGGCCCGGCGGAGGCGGTGCTCCTCCGGCCCGAGCGGAACGACCCGGCGGAACGGCTCGTCGCTCCAACTGCGGGACACCTTGCCCAGCGGGCCGTCGGTGGGCCAGGCGGTGGTGACAGAGAGGCCGACGGTCACGTCCAGAGGGTTACCGCCGGGCTTGTGCCGGACCGGAACCTCGGTGACCGTCGTCGGGCCCTGCACCTCGACCGCACCCCGGTCGTGGTAGCCCGACCCGGTGCCCGTGTTGGGCACCGCCGGGGCGTCACTGTGCGGATTGTCCAGCAGGTCGGTACGGGAGACGCCCTCGGCGGTGGCGTCAGCCGAGTCGACCGCCGGCGAGTTCGGGGCGATCTCGTAGTACGGCCGGTCATACATGGGCACCGCCGACAGCCGGGGGTTCGCGGCGATGTCGTGGGTGCCGTTGCCGGTGGCGGCGACGAACTCGGGCAGGCTCGTGTAGTCGGTGGCACCCCAGCGGTACAGGGGACCGCCACTGGCCGGCTCGATCAGGTTGTGGTCCGCCACGGTCTGCGGCACGCTTTCGGCGGAGACGGCGATGGCGGTCGCCTGCGCCGGCCACCTGCACGGCTGCGCGTCATCGAGCGGACCGCCGGCGGTCTCCACGATGTTGTTCCGGATCGACACGCCCGGCGAGGTGCCGGTGACGTCCACGGCGAAGGTGCAGTTGGTCGTCAGCGTGTTGCCGACGATCTTCGTGCCGGGAGCATCCCGCACCGTGATGCCACTGGCGGTGAAGGTGTTGGTGGTGATCAGAGCGGCACGCACACCCGGGTCCACCACCAGACCGCTTCCGCCCACGAAGGAGCCACGACTCACTGTGACCTCCGCGGACCCACCGGTGATCCGGACCCGGGCCGGGGCCTCGTACTCGGCGACGACCAGCCGATCGAGGGTGATCCGGGATGACCCGTCGACGAGTACCGCCTCGGCTGTACCCTCACCGGCCGCCCGGAAGCCGTCGAGGACCACGTCGTGGACGCCGCGAACGGTGAAGGCGCTCTCGTTGCCGCCGGGACCACGACGCTTGCCCACCTTGACGACGGTGGCGGCCTCACCCGGCCCGTTCACCGCCCGGAAGGTGATCGGCGCACCCTCGGTCCCCGAGCGGCTGATGACCACCGACTCCCGGTATTCGACTCCCGGGTGGACCAGGACGGTCTGACCGGGCTCGGCCACGGCGGCGGCCGCGGAGATGGTGCAGAACGGGGCTGTCAGGCTGCCGTCACCGCCCGTCCCGCATCTCGTGTTGCTGACGTGCAACTCGGCTCCGACGGCCGCCGGCACCTGCGCGACAAGGGCACCGGGTGCCGCCGACGCGAGCGCCGCCGGGACCGCCAGGCCCGCGCCGACGGTCAGTGGCACGAGCGCGAACCGCGCCAGCACAAAAGTCCTCATCAACCATTCCCTACCAGGTGGATCTTTCGGATCATGAGCTTGAGGCGGCGTATCTCAATGGGTGTGGCGCCGACCGAATGTCACGGCCGTCCATCGCCGAGACGATGGACGGCCGTGAGACTGGTGCGTTGGAGTCAGGACGCGGCGGCGATGAAGTAGCCCGCCTGGTCGACGATCAGATGCGTGTAGCCGGAGCTGTTGTTGAACAGCACGATGTTCTCGTTCTCACCGACGCCCACAATGGCGTGGTTCGAGGCGGTCTCACCGGCGACGTAATTGACGTTCGAAGCGGTCGGCTGGACCGATCCGTTCGGGTGAGCGGTGAGCACGCCGGCCCTGGTCGGCGCGGTGACGGTCAGGTTCGCGACCACCGCTGTCGGCACCGGCCCCGTTTTGTTGAGCGAATCGAGGTACGAAACGGGGACGCCCGAAGAGGTGAAGGGTGCCTGCGGCCACCCCTCGCCGGCGGCTCCCCGGCTGTCATGGATGCGGCGTGGGCCGTACGGCACGAAGACGTCCGTGGCGCCCCCGCCGAACCAGCCGGACAGGTCGGCCACCACGTGGGTGCGGCCGGAGCTGACGTTCTGGAT
>NZ_JBSFBM010000558.1:0-2542 GCF_053592955.1 Micromonospora sp. NPDC002411
GTCCAGGAAGACGCCGCCGGCGGGGGAGCCCCGACCGGCCTTGACCTCGCTGTTGATCGCACGGGCCACCTCGTCACGGGGCAGCAGCTCCGGCGGACGCCGGTTGTTGTCCGGGTCGGTGTACCAGCGGTCCGCCTCCTCCTCGGTCTCCGCGTACTGCTTGCGGAAGACGTCGGGGACGTAGTCGAACATGAACCGCTTGCCCTCGGAGTTCTTCAGGACACCACCGTCGCCACGGACCGACTCGGTGACCAGGATGCCCTTCACCGAGGGCGGCCAGACCATGCCGGTCGGGTGGAACTGGAGGAACTCCATGTTGATCAGCGTCGCCCCGGCGCGCAGCGCCAACGCGTGCCCGTCCCCGGTGTACTCCCAGGAGTTCGAGGTGACCTTGTAGGAGCGCCCGACACCGCCGGTCGCCAGCACCACGGCCGGCGCCTCGAAGAGGATGAACTCGCCCGACTCGCGGTAGTAGCCGAACGCGCCGGCGACCCGGTCACCGTCGAGCAGCAGCTCGGTGATGGTGGTCTCGGAGAAGACCTTGATCCGGGCGTCGTACGAGCCGAACTCCCGGTGGTCGTCCTGCTGAAGCGAGACGATCTTCTGCTGGAGGGTGCGGATCAGCTCCAGGCCGGTCCGGTCGCCCACGTGCGCCAGGCGCGGGTACTCGTGGCCACCGAAGTTGCGCTGCGAGATCTTGCCGTCCTTGGTGCGGTCGAAGAGCGCACCGTACGTCTCCAGCTCCCAGATCCGCTGCGGCGACTCCTTCGCGTGCAGCTCGGCCATCCGGAAGTTGTTCAGGAACTTGCCACCGCGCATGGTGTCGCGGAAGTGCACCTGCCAGTTGTCCTTGCTGTTCACGTTGCCCATCGCGGCTGCCGCGCCGCCCTCGGCCATCACCGTGTGCGCCTTGCCGAACAGCGACTTGGAGATGATCGCGGTCTTCTTGCCGGCGAGCCTTGCCTCGATGGCGGCACGCAGACCGGCGCCGCCGGCCCCGATGACGACGACGTCGTAGTGGTGTCGTTCGATGCGAGTGGTAGTGGTCATGTCAGGGGCCCTTTAGTTGATGAACCGCAGGTCGGAGAACCAGCCGGCAGCGAGCGCCATGATGTAGAAGTCCGCCAGCGCCAGGGTGCCGAGGGTGATCCAGGCGAGCTGCATGTGCCGGACGTTCAACGCCGAGACGAACGTCCAGGCCTTGTACCGCACCGGGTGCTTGGAGAAGTGCTTCAACCGGCCGCCGATGATGTGCCGGCAGGAGTGGCAGGAGATGGTGTACGCCCAGAGCATCACCACGTTCAGCACCAGGATGATGTTGCCCAGCCCGAAGCCGAAGCCCTTGGGGGAGTGGAAGGCGAGGATCGCATCCCAGGTGTTGATCAGCGAGATGATCGCGGCGGCGTAGAAGAAGTAGCGGTGCAGGTTCTGACCGAGCAGCGGGAAACGGGTCTCACCGCCGTACTCCTTGTGGCCGTCCGGCACGGCGCAGGCCGGCGGCGACAGCCAGAACGACCGGTAGTACGCCTTGCGGTAGTAGTAGCAGGTGAGCCGGAACAGCAACAGGAACGGCAGGGTCAGCGCGGCGTCCGGGATGATCCACCAGCCGGGCAGGAAACGCCCGAAGTGCGAGGCTGCCTCAACACACCTGTCGGTCACGCACGGGGAGTAGAACGGGGTCAGGTAGTGGTAGTCGTTGACCCAGTAGTTGTCGTGCTGGAAGACCCGGACCGTCGCGTACACGACCCAGGCGCTGAGCCCGATCACGGTGATCAGCGGGGCGAACCACCAGCGGTCGGTACGCAACGTCTTCGCCGCGATGGCGGCGCGCGCCCGCGCTCCCCGCGGCCTCGTTGCCGTTGAAGTCATTCGAGTCGTCTCCTCGACGGGCCCGTACGGGCGGGCTGAGCTTTCACCGGTCGGCACGCGGACCGGAGAACCGCACCCGCTGCCACGTCCTGCGCACACAACGACCACGCCGGATCGACCGACGCAGCTAAGTGACACACGTTACGCCGATCTCTGCGAGCCGTCCGCGCAAGGGACCGTCCCGTGTGTCTGGCCTGCGGAAAAGCCGCCTTCTGGATACCTCAGCCGGAGGCGCCTCCGGTGAAGTGCCAGGACGCCAGCCGCACCGAGGGCGCCGTCCACCACGCACCGTCCACCCGATCCGGTTGACGCACCGGCCGCGCACCCAACCCGAGCACCGCCCCCGGCCCGAGCGCCCGGGGGTACGACTCGGTGAACCGCAGGTCGCGTACCGCCCGCACGACAGTGCCGTCCTCGATCAACCAGACACCGTTGCGGGTCAACCCGGTGACGACGAGGCTCTTCGGGTCGAGCACCCGCGTGTACCACAGGTCGCTGACCAGCAGCCCCCGTTCCACACCGCTGACCAGCGCGGCCGTGTCCGCGTCGACGACCGCCCCGGCCGCCGCGCCGGTGGTCGCTGCCCGCCGGTGATCTTCGTGTAGAGCTGGAAGTCCCGGGCCACCTCGCCGATCACGATGAGCTTCTCCGGGGTGATCTCGCCGCCCGGGAT
>NZ_JBSFBM010000559.1:0-2534 GCF_053592955.1 Micromonospora sp. NPDC002411
CTGCTACTACAAGTTGTCAGTGCCCCAGCGTGAGGCACCCGAGGGTCAGCAGTGGTACGTGCAGACCTGCAACGGCGGCCCGGGACGCGCCGACAGTGCTGATCCGCACCCCGTACGGGCGGGGCGGACCACTGCGGCTGCTCGGCCGGCTGCTCGCCGCCCGGGGCCGGCACGCGGTCATCCAGGCCTGCCGGGGCACCGACGGCTCCGGCGGCACGTTCGCCCCGCTCGTCCACGAGCGCGACGACGGAGTGGACACCCTGGACTGGCTGCGCCGCCAACCCTGGTGGGCCGGCCAGCTCGGCATGTTCGGGGTCAGCTACCAGGGCTTCGCGCAGTGGGCGCTCGCCGCCGACGCCGACGAGGACCTGCGCGCGATGGTCGCGGTGGTGACCGCGTCGGCCACCCGGGACTCGACGTACGCAGGAGAGTCCTTCGCCCTGGACACGGTGCTGACCTGGGCCGAGTTGCTGCACGCGCAGACCGTGCCCTGGCTGGCCCGGCAGTGGGAGCTCAAGCGTGGGCAACCCCGGCTCGTCGCCGCGTTGCGACACCTGCCGTTGGCCGACGCCGACCAGGTGGCCACCGGTGTGACCATCCCCTTCTTTCAGGAGTGGCTGCGCCACCACGATCCGGCCGCCGTCTACTGGCGGACCCGGGTCTTCGCCGACCGGGTGGCCCGGGTGCGGGCGCCGGTGGCCATGGTCAGCGGCTGGCACGACATCTTCCTGCCCGCCCAGCTCGACGACTTCGCCACGCTGCGCGCCACCGGAGCGCAGCCGCGCCTGGTGATCGGCCCGTGGACGCACGGCAGTCCCGGCCTGTTCGTGGCCGCCCTGCGCGAGGGGCTGGCCTGGCTCGACGAGCACCTCACGGCCGCCCCGCCGGCAGAGCGACGCCCGGACCGCCACGCGTCCGCTGCGGTACGGCTGTACGTGGCCGGTCCCGGCGGCGGCTGGCGGGACCTACCGGACTGGCCGCCCCCGGCGGTGGAGACCGCGTGGCACCTGCATCCGGGTGGTGAGCTGGCGGTGCGCCCGCCGGTCGCGTCGACGCCGGACGAGTTCCGGTACGACCCGGCCGATCCGACACCGTCGGTGGGTGGCCCGCTGCTCGTCGCTCAGCGGGC
The DNA here is from genome assembly GCF_053592955.1 of Micromonospora sp. NPDC002411. Classification (NCBI taxonomy): domain Bacteria; kingdom Bacillati; phylum Actinomycetota; class Actinomycetes; order Micromonosporales; family Micromonosporaceae; genus Micromonospora; species Micromonospora sp. NPDC002411. The sequence continues at coordinate 1,130 of NZ_JBSFBM010000559.1, forward strand.
AGGCCCGGTGGACAACCGGCAGGTCGAGGCCCGCCCGGACGTGCTGACCTACACCAGCGCCCCGCTGACCGGGCCGGTCGAGGTGATCGGCCCGGTACGCGCCGAGATCCACGTGCGCGCCGAGCTGCCGCACCTGGACGTCTTCGTTCGACTGTGCGACGTGGACCGTCGAGGTCGTTCGTGGAACGTGTGCGACGGTCTGGTGCGGGTCACGCCGGAGCGTTCTCCGGCCGACCCCGACGGTGTGCTGCGGGTGCCGGTGTCGCTCTGGCCGACCGCGTACCGGTTCGCCGCCGGACACCGACTGCGGGTGCAGGTCTCCGGCGGCGCCCACCCGCGCTGGGCGCGTAACCCCGGCACCGGTGAACCTCTCGGTACGGCGGTTACGCTGCGTGCCGGCTGGCGGCAGGTTCTGCACGACCCAGAGCACCCCTCGGCACTGCTGTTGCCGATCGTCCACTCTGCCCCGGCGCAACCTCCAATCTGAACAGAGCCCGTCTGAGCTGGGCATTCACGGCAAATGCGGGCTATGGTTGAGTCAACGCCCGGCGCCGTGCACCAGCAGACCGGGCTCGCCCGAAGCCCAGCACCGCGTACGCGGTGTGATGTCGTGCCCGGTCCCCGCCCCAGTTGAGAGGGGGACCCCATGACCCGGGCCCCGGCTAATCTGTTGGCCGTTCGAAGTCTGCTCCTCACGCACCTCGACAATGCCCCCGGCCCGGACGACCTGGATCCGGCGGAGGTCGGCATCGTCGGCGACCCGTCCCACCGGGGTGGCTACCACTGCGGCTCGGACCGGGTCGTCCCCAACGACTACTCGGTGGTCGAGTCACCCCGGGACCGGGCCGGCCTGACTCTCGACGCGTCGGCGCTCGACGTCGGCCAGTTCGACGTCCGCTCCGGGGGCCGTTCGAACACCCTGCCCAGCTTCTCGGTCTGGTGCGTGGCGCAGTGCGCCGCGAACGCGGCCGACACCCGGGACATCCGCGAAATCATCTACAGCCCCGACGGCTCCACCGTGAAGCGGTGGGACCGCCTCGGCAAGCGCACCACCGGCGACAGCTCGCACCGCTGGCACACCCACTTCAGTTTCTTTCGTGACGCGATCAAGGCGGGTCGCGACCAGCGGCCATTGTTCCGCCGCTACCTCAGCTCCATCGGACTACTGGAGGACGACGACATGACCCCTCAAGAGCACAACTGGCTGGCCACCGTCCACAAGAACCTCACCGTGCTGGACGGCCGCAACCCGATCGGACAGATCTACACCCGGATCGCGGAGGGTCGGGACGAGACCGGTATCGCGGTGACCGGCAACTGGAACCTGCGGGCGATGACGGCGCAGCTCACCGACCTGCAGAACAAGCTGAACGCACTGGCCGCGAAGGACTTCACCGACGAGGCG
>NZ_JBSFBM010000560.1:0-2514 GCF_053592955.1 Micromonospora sp. NPDC002411
ATCGGCGAGGTCGGCTTGGCCACCCGCAGCATGTGGTGGAAGCGGGCCGGCCGGCCCAGGTCCTTGACGAGGAAGACGGCGCTGGCGCTGACGGCGGCCAGCGCGGTGACCCGCCCGGCACGACGCAACGCCGGCCGCCCGGTGAGCTGCCCACCGGCCGCGAGCAGCGACGACCCGGCCGCCAGGCCACCGGTGAACAGGTACGCGGCGATGTCCCACTTCCAGACCGGACCCTTGAGGATGGGCCGACCGTAGTACGACGTGAACTCGGCCTCCGGGACCCGCAGCTCCTCGCCACCGCGCCCGCCGCGTCGGCGGCCCGGCCGCCGACCGGTGCCCCGCTGCGGCGGCGAGGTCACCTGCTGGCGGTCGCCGGCGTGAGTCTCGGTGCCCGCCGGTCCGTCATCGTCCCCGGCCTCCGGCCGTGCCGGTAGGCCCGGGCGGTCGGAACCTTCGGCGGCCAGCCGGTCGCGGAAGCGACGGAACAGGTCACCCACCTCGGGGCGCTGGGAACTCACGAGGAACCTCCGACGAACGCGGCGACGGTGGCCGCCGCCATGGCCAGCGCCGCGAGACCGGCGCGTTTCCACATGGCCGGCAGGTCGCGGGTGGTCACGACTGGGTCCGGTGGCAGTCCGTACACCTCCGGCTCGTCCAGCAGCAGGAAGAACGCCCCGTCACCGCCGACGCCGTCGTTCGGGTCGTGCCCGTACAGCCGGGCCTCCGGCACACCCCGTTCGTGCAGGGTGTCCACCCGTGCGGCGGCCCGCTCCCGCAACTCATCCAGGGGCCCGTACTGGATCGACTCCGTCGGACACGCCTGCGCACACGCAGGCGTCATCCCCGCGCCCAACCGGTCGTAGCACAACGTGCACTTCCACGCCCGACCATCGTCCTTACGCTGATCGATCACCCCGTACGGGCAGGCGGAGATGCAGTAACCACACCCGTTGCAGATGTCCTCCTGCACCACCACCGTCCCGAACTCCGTCCGGAACAACGACCCCGTCGGACACACATCCAGACACGCCGCGTGCGTGCAGTGCTTGCACACATCCGACATCATCAACCACCGGAAATCGGTACGCCCCTCGACACCGGTGCCCCGACCCGGCGGCTGCGCACCCGGCATCCCCAGGAACTGCGGCCCCGCGCCCGAGGTGGTCGGCTCCCCGAGTACGTCGCCCGCCTGCGGTGCCTGACTCTTGGCCGGGCGGGGCTGCTCGACGAACGCCACGTGCCGCCACGAGTTCGCGGTCAACGCACCCGTGTTGTCGTACGACATCCCGAGCAGGTCCAAGCCGCTCTCCGGCACACCGTTCCACTCCTTGCAGGCCACCTCACAGGCCTTGCAACCGATGCAGACACTCGTGTCGGTGAAGAACCCCATCCGCGGCGGCGCGTTCTCATAACCCGCGTCCGGCGCCGGGTCCAGCGGACCGTACAGGCTGTTCGGGTCAGGAAGCACCGCGCTCCTTCCCCTCGTCGTCGGTGGTGACCGCCGGAGCATTATGGCCCGGGGTGATTCCGGCGCGCCGCTGGTAGTCGGCGACCAGGTCCAGCAACGCCGGGCCGGTCGGACGACGGCCGGGCCGCACGTCGCAGGTGCCGACCTTGCTCTCCTGGATCAGCACGTTCGGGTCCAGGCTGATGCCGAACAGGTCGTTGGCCGAGTCACCGGTCACCAGACCCTCGAAACCGAAGTGGTACGGCAACCACACCTGGTGGATGATCCGGTCGTCCACCCGCAACGGGGTGAGCCGGTCGGTCACCAGCACCTTCGCCTCGATGGACGCACGCGCGGTGATCAGGTGAGCCCAGCCCAGGTGGGTGAGGCCGCGTTCGACGGCCAACTCCGGGGACACCTCCACGAACATCTCCGGCTGCAACTCGGCCAGCGGCGACACCATCCGGCTCATCCCGCCGGCGGTGTGGTGCTCGGTGAGCCGGCTGACCGTGAACACGTACGGGAACACCTGGCTGTACGGTTCCGGCGGGCTCGGGTTCAGCGTGTTGATCGGGTGGGTGTACACCTTGCGGGTCGGGTTGGCCTGCTGTCGGTAGAGCGGGTTGCGCACCGGCGACTCGACCGGCTCGTAGTGGGTGGGCATCGGCCCGTCGAGCACGCCGGTCGGCGCGTACAGCCAGCCCTTGCCGTCGCCCTGGAGGATGAACGGGTCGTCGCCGGCGATCCCCGCCACGCCTGAGGAGTCGTGCGCCGGTCGGTAGGACGGCGGTTTGGTCTTCTCGAAGTCCGGCACGTCGTAGCCGGTCCACTCGCTCTTCTCCGCGTCCCACCAGACGTAGCGTTTGCGCTCGCTCCACGGGTTGCCGTCCGGGTCGGCGGAGGCACGGTTGTAGAGGATGCGTCGGTTCGCCGGCCACGCCCAGCCCCACTCGGGCGCCACCAGGGACTGCTCCGCGCCGGGCTTGCGGCGGGCCGCCTGGTTGACGCCGTCCGCGTACACGCCGGTGTAGATCCAGCAACCGCCGACGGTGGAGCCGTCGTCCTTC
>NZ_JBSFBM010000561.1:0-2503 GCF_053592955.1 Micromonospora sp. NPDC002411
TGCCCGAGCACATCGGAGCGGACATCGTGGCGAGCGTGGTGGAGCGGATCACCGCGACCGCGGATCCGCCGGTGACGCCGCTCTGGTGCCCGTGGCCGCTGCCGACCGGCTGGACGCTCACCGGCGTGGCGTACGCCGGGGACGACCGGACCGGAGTGCGCGCGACAGCCGTGGCCTGCGCGGGCCCGGCGCCCCTCGGCGGCGGTCCGGCGGACCTGGTCTTCGTGGCCGAGGAGCCGGGCGTCGGCCTGGGCACCCGGCTCGCCGGACTGGCCGGGCCGGACCCGGGCCCGGAGCTGGCCGACGCGTTGACCGACCCTGGGCCTGGTCATCCCGACCACGTCGGGCAGGCCAGGATCAGGGTCGCCGGGCATCCCACTCCACTGTGGTTGGTGAATTCTCCGACGGATCGAAGCGCGTACGCGGGCGAAGCTCGGGGAATGTGGCTCCATGCGATAGCCTGGCCCGCGAGTGCGGGTCACCTGCTCGCGGAAGATGTCGTGCTACACGACCTGACCGAGTGGACTCCACCCGAGCTCGTGTACGGCGCACCGTCCCCGTACTTACCCGGGAGACCTTGACAAGTCTCTCGGTTTGACGGAGAACGGACGCAGATATTCACTGTACGACACCACACTGATACTCTGGGTGCCGCTGCGGTAATGGGACCCGGCGCCGCGCGAGAGGATGGCCCGCCATGGTCAAGAAGGTCCTCACCTGGGCCGGAATCGCATTCTTGATCTTCTTCGTCGCCTACCGGCCAAACTCTGCGGCTGACGTGTTCAAGTCGCTCGGCGGCGGGATCATGGATATTGCCCAGGGGTTCGGCGACTTCTTCACCAGTCTCGTCGCCTAGCCGCCGATGGGTAGCCCCTCCGGTCCACCCTTCGACCCGGACGACCCTGACCGGGAGCGCCGCGAGCGCGACACTGAGCCGATCCCGCGGATCGGGCCCGATGACGGCCCGGGCTACGGTGCCGGTCCCGGCCTGTCCGATGGTCCGTCCCTTTCGGACGACGTCGGCTACGGCGACGGGCCCGGCTATGCCGGCCAGGGGCGTTCCGGTCGTGGGTGGATCCGTGATCCGGAGGCCGGCTACCAGCCACCCCAGATCTCCGAGGACGAGCTGGCCGGGTTGCGCGCCGACGCGGCCGGCTCGACACCTCGTCGGGTGCTGCCTCTGGAGGACGAGCCCAGCTCGCTGGTGGCTCGCTACCTCTTCCCCACCGAGCGCTACCGGGGTGAGTGGAAGCGGCACTGGATCCACCTCACCAACCCGCTGTTGATCGGCATCGCGGCGACCTTCGTGCTCGGCTACCTCTCCGGCTTCCTCGCCGGGCAGGACGTGGGCGCGCTGACCACCATCGCCGTGCTGCTCTGGTTCGCCGTGATGGGCTGGGTGGCGTGGAAGGTCGCGGACTGGTGGTATGACCGTTTCATCCTGACCAACAAGCGGGTCATGGTGGTCAACGGCATCGTCACCCGCAAGGTGGCCATGATGCCGCTGGTCCGGGTCACCGACATGAAGTACGAACAGACCCCGACCGGTCGAGCGCTCAACTACGGCACCTTCGTGCTGGAGTCCGCCGGCCAGGAGCAGGCCCTCCGCGAAATCAAGAACCTGCCCAACCCGAACGAGCTCTACCTGCGCGTCGTCGAGGAGATGTACGAGCCGCAGGCAGTCGAGGCGCGGCTCGGCAAGGAGGCCGACGAAGCCAAGGCCGACGACGGGGCGTGAAGCTTTTCGACCGAACATCGGAGTAAGTGCGCACCTTTCGTCATGGACCGGAACGCCTCTGACGTGGCACTCTGCCAGGACGACTGGGGTGTGGAGGTGGGCGGTGGCGAGCAGGGACTCGTTGGAGGAGCAGTTCCGCGAGTTCGTCGCGGCGCGCTCCGCCGCGCTCCTGCGCACCGCTTATCTGCTCACCGGCGACTGGGCCACGGCCGAGGATCTGCTCCAGACGGCACTGACGAAGACCTACCTCGCGTGGAAGCGGCTCGGCGGGATCGAGGCCGTCGAACCGTACGCCCGGCGTGTGATGGTCAACACATCCACGAGCTGGTGGCGGCGGCGTTGGCACGGTGAACGCCCGACCGAGGTGCTGCCGGAACGGGCCGGTGTCGACGAGATCGAGCAGCAGCTCGACCGTGACCTGCTCTGGCGGCATCTGAGGCAGTTGCCCAACCGGCAGCGGGCGGTGTTGGTGCTGCGCTACTACGAGGACATGTCGGAGGCGCAGACCGCCGCGATGCTGGACATCTCACCGGGCACGGTGAAGAGCCAGACGTCCCGAGCCCTGGCCACGCTGCGCCGGCGGATGGGAGCCGACGCGGCGGAGCTTCCCGCCGCAGCCGGTACTGCCGGTCGGCCGGCCGCAGCCGGTGTCGTCCGCCCGACCGCCTCGGGCGCCCCGAACGGGCAGCTTCCGGCGTACTTCAGGTCGAAGCGGCTCAGCCGCAGGTCGCGGGCGACTCTGGCGATCTTCTGCGCCACCGTCTC
>NZ_JBSFBM010000562.1:0-2503 GCF_053592955.1 Micromonospora sp. NPDC002411
GCGATCCACGACGGGCCGGCGTTCCGGTTCCTCGGTTCCGGGAAACCGGTGGCACGATGGGGGGCATGGCGCCCCACCGATCCTCATCGAGGCCGTCGCCGGACTGGCCCTACTGGGCGCCCTCGCGACCGCGCTCGCCTCGGCGGTGGCCGACCCGGCGACCCGGGAGGCCGCGGTGGTCACCTTCGTGGTGACCGCCTCCGGGGTGACGCTGATCGGCGTGGGCGGCGCGTTCTGGGGTCTGGTCGCCGGCTGCCTGATGCTGCTGCTCTTCCATCGCCGCAGCCAACCCACCGTGCCGCCGGCCGACGGGCCAGGGCCGTCGGATCACTCCTCGGGGGGTAGGTCCGCCACGCCGACGGCCAGGAGGACCCGGCCGTCGGCCACCGAGCCGATCCGGTCGGCCGGTACGTAGACCGCGCCGGTGCGGGTCAACTCCGTCGACACCTTCAGGTAGCCGCTGTGCAGCAGCCGCGCGGCCAGGTCGGCCGGGACGTCCGGCTCCTCGACCGCTGTCGCCTCGATCAGCTCGTCCAGGCTGCTGCCCGGGTCGGCGGTCGAGGTCTGGACGGTCACCGCGTTCGGGTCGCCCCGCTGGACGAGGTCCACGGTTCCGACCTCGGTGCCGGTTGAGTCGATCACCGGCATCCCGGTGGTGATCCGCGAAATGGTCGCCTGCTGCTCGTCCTGCTGGTCCATCCCACCGCGGTTCCCGGGGCGGTGCGCCGCTAAACGCCGCCGCATGCCGGCCGGCGGGTGGCGGCAGCGGCGCACGGCGACAACCGGAGAGCGTGATGCCTGTGTGGCATCAAGATGCCCCAGCGGCATCACCGCTGAGAGCGGTACCGCCTCCGGGTCTGAAGCGGCGACGGCCAGCGGCGGAGTCCGCCGCCCAGCGGGATCACCCTGAGCTGGTCAGCTGTTCGGGAGGGTCCAGCTGCCCGGCGGGCGCGGGGACAGCTCCCGCCAGGTGTCCGGGCCGTCGAGGAGGGCCCGGACGGTGTCCTCGGCCTCGTCCGCACTGCCGTACTCGTAGAACCGGGAGATGCCCTCGGCCCCGCCGGCGCGCTGCTCGACGTGCCACCGGTCGGCGTCCACCCGCAGGAAGACGTCCCGCCGGGCCAGCCGTCCCCACTTCCCGTTCCACCAGTGCTTCCGCTGCTCCATGGCGGGACTCTATCGAACACACGTACGAGAAGATGCGGCCCCTGCGGGATTCCCGCAGGGGCCGATGTGCATCCGATCGAATCAGCGCTGCGTCGGCGGTTCCGTCCGGCGGCCCAGCGCGTCGTCCAGCGCCCCACGCTGCTGGCCCGGGGTGGTGTGGCCGGCGGAGACCAGCGCGTCGCGGATCTCGGTGAGCAGCTTGACCTCCTCGCTCGGCGCCGCCGGCGGCGGCTCCTCGCCCCGCCGCCGCCGCTCGGCCAGCTTGTTCATCGGGTACACCACGAAGAAGTAGAGCACCGCAGCGGTGAGCAGGAACGTGATCAGGGCGTTGATGAACCCCGCCCAGTCCATGTAGTTGCCCTTGGTGATCTCCCACCGTCCGGCCGACAGGCCAGTGCCCCCGCCGAGTGCCTTGATCAGTGGTTCGAGGAACGACTTGGTGAGTTGGGTGACGACGCCGGTGAACGCCGCACCGATCACGATGCCGACCGCCAGGTCGACGACGTTGCCGCGCATGATGAAGTCTTTGAAGCCCTTGAGCATCCGTACTCCCGAGGTGTCCGCTTTTCTGTCGGGGACAACCTATGCCCGTTCGGCGGGCTCCAGAAAAGCGCCGGCCTCGAGCGCGGCCCGGCCCGGGTCGCCGGCCCGGATCGCCTCGACCAGTCGGCTGTGGTCGACGTAGCGCTCCGGCGTGAGCGCGTCACCCATCGCCTGGGCGACGGTGCTGCGCAGGGCGCTGCCGACCGAGGCGTACAGCTCGGCGAGCATGGCGTTGTGCGCGGCGGCGACCACCACCGTGTGCAGCGTCGCGTCGGCCTCGACGAACGCGTCGACCCGGCCGTCGTGCCAGGCGGCCTCGCGCTCGGCGAGCGCGCCGTCGAGCGCCGCCAGATCCTCCGGTGTACGCCTCAGCGCGGCGAGACGGGCGGCCTCCACCTCGAAGGCACGGCGCACCTCGATCACCTCGGTCATCCGGTCGTCGCCGAGGCGGCGGGCCACCACCGGGGCCAGCTCGTCGGTGGAGACCACGTAGGTGCCGGAACCCTGCCGGCACTCCAGCACCCCGGCGTGCACCAGGGCGCGGACCGCCTCGCGGACCGTGTTGCGCCCGACGCCCAGCGCGGCGACCAGTTGCGGCTCGGTGGGGATGCGCCCGCCGACCGGCCACTCACCGCCGAGGATCCGGGCCCGGAGCTGCTCGATGGTCTGCCGGACACGGTGGCCGCGTGGCGGCACGGCGGCTCGTTCGGCAAGCTCCTCGCGGGTGGTCTCGCGTTCACCCTCGGCCTCCAGGTCTTCGTGATCGTCGGCGGCATCAGCAAGCTCATCCCGC
>NZ_JBSFBM010000563.1:0-2497 GCF_053592955.1 Micromonospora sp. NPDC002411
ACGAGGGCAAGGGCAAGGTTACCGACCTGCTGGGTGAGCGGGTCGACTACGTCGTGCGCTACTCCGGCGGCAACAACGCCGGTCACACGGTGATCACCCCGGACGGCCAGAAGTACGCACTGCACCTGATGCCCTCCGGAGCGCTCTCACCGAACGCGATGATCGTCATCGGTAACGGTGTGGTGGTCGACCCGAAGGTGCTGCTCGCCGAGATCGACGGCCTGGCCGAACGCGGCGTCGACGTGTCCCGGTTGCGGATCTCCGGCGACGCGCACCTGATCATGCCGCACCACCGGGCGTTGGACCGGGTGATCGAGCGCTACCTCGGCTCGTCCCGGATCGGCACCACCGGCCGGGGCATCGGCCCCGCGTACGGCGACAAGGTCGCCCGGATCGGCATCCGACTGCAGGACCTGCTCGACCCGGGCATCCTGCGCAAGAAGCTGGAACTCGCCCTGCGCGAGAAGAACCAGATCCTGTTCAAGGTCTACAACCGCAAGGCGATCGACCTTGAGGCGACCGTCGAGGAGTACCTGGCTTACGCGGAGCGGCTCAAGCCGTACATCGCGGAGACCCGGGCGATGCTCTGGGACGCCCTGGACCAGGGCGAGACGGTGCTGCTGGAGGGCGCGCAGGCCACCATGCTCGACATGGACCACGGCACGTACCCCTTCGTGACCTCGTCCAACCCGACCGCCGGTGGCGCCTGCGTGGGCGCTGGCATCCCGCCCACCGCGATCAGCAAGGTCATCGCGGTGAGCAAGGCGTACACGACCCGGGTCGGTGCGGGACCGTTCCCGACCGAGCTGTTCGACGCCAACGGTGACCACCTGCGCAAGATCGGCGCCGAGTACGGCACGACCACCGGACGGGAACGCCGGTGCGGGTGGTTCGACGCCGTCGTCGCCCGGTACGCCTGCCGCCTCAACGGTGTCACCGACCTGGTCATCACCAAGCTGGACGTGCTCACCGGCATGCCCAAGGTGCCGATCTGCGTCGGCTACGAGATCAACGGCGTGCGGGTCGACGACATGCCGATGAGCCAGACGGACTTCCACCACGCCAAGCCGGTCTACGAGGAACTCGACGGCTGGTGGGAGGACATCACCAAGGCGAGGACCGCCGAGGACCTCCCGGAGAACGCCCGCCGTTACATCGCGCGGATCGAAGAACTCTGCAACGCCAGAGTGAGCGTCGTAGGCGTAGGCCCAGGCCGAGACGAAAACGTCCAGTACCACCCCCTCCTCCCCTAAACCCGGGCTTCCGGCCCCGGAACCTTGCGGTTGATCATGAAGTTATTGCCACGACATGCCGAGTGAGATGGCAATAACTTCATGATCACCGAGTGCTAGTCGCGGGGTTATCCACAGGCGTTCGGGGGTTGTCCACAGGGGGCGGCTTCGGGGTCCGCTTTCCGTCAGGGTGGCCGGGTGGACGCCTTGGAACTTGTGCGGCGGATTGCGGCCGACCGGGATGGCATCGTGACGCTCGCGCAGGCGCGAGCCGCCGGTTTAAGCGTGCATGAGGTGCGGCGGTTGTGCCGGGCCGGGCGCTGGCGCGCGGTGGCGCGGGGAAGCTACCTCGTCGACGCCGACCTGTACGACGGCGTACCCCGCCGGGCGCGGATCCGAGCAGCGGTGACCTCGTTCGGCCCGGCGGCCGTCGCAGTGCTCTCGACGGCCGCTGAGCTGCACCGAGTAGCCGGGATGCGAGCCACCGAGTCGATCCATCTGTCGGTGCCGGGTCCGGCCGCCAGGCCGGCTCGACTCGCCCACCCGCAGGTGGTGGTTCACCAGTTGGTCGTCCCGCCCGCGCACCTCGTCCGGGTGGACGGAATCACCACCACCAAACCGCTGCGGACACTTGCCGACCTCTGTCTACGAGCCGACCGATACTCGGCGGTGAGTGTGCTGGATTCGGCGGTCAATCGTCGCCTTGTCGCCCCCGACGATCTACTCTCCATCCCGCCTTTCATCCGGGGGCGGCGCGGTGCGATCGCCGCGCGCGGCTACCTCGCCGAGGCGGACGGGCGGGCGCAGTCGCCGCTCGAGACGCGAGCCCGGCTGCGCTGCGTCGACGGCAAGGTTGCGCCCGACACGTTGCAACTCGAGGTACGCGACGATGACGGCTGCCTGCTCGGCATCGGCGACCTGGGCTGGCGTGGCCCGAGGGTCATCGCGGAGGCGGACGGCCGAGACGCCCACGGCACGCCGGAGGCCGCTTTCGCCGACCGCCGCCGACAGAATCGCCTGGTCAACGCCGGCTGGACCATCCTGCGCTTCACCTGGCAGGACACTCTCCGCCCCGACTACATCCCGTGGACCGTTCGCCAAGCGATCGCCGCATCCGGGCGGCGTTGATCATGAAGTTATTGCCATGACACGCCGAGCGGGATGGCAATAACCCCGCCACCGCCGAGCACCAACGCGCGCTGCATGTGACCCTCCTCTCGACGACCGGACCGCGCCGGTCACGGTAGCGTCGGCGCATCCTGCTC
>NZ_JBSFBM010000564.1:0-2474 GCF_053592955.1 Micromonospora sp. NPDC002411
GACGCCTGGCGCGACCTGCGCCGCAACCCGATCTTCTGGATCTCGCTGGCGCTGGTCGTCATCTTCACGCTGATGGCGCTGCTCCCCGGCGTGTTCACCGCCAACAACCCGAACGACTGCCTGCTGTCCCGGCAGCACGCCGGGCCGTCCGGCGGGGCCATCTTCGGGTACGACTTCCAGGGGTGCGACACGTACTCCCGGGCGGTCTACGGCACCCGTGCCTCATTGCTGGTCGGCGCGCTCGCCGCGCTCGGCACCGGGATCATCGCCCTGGTCATCGGCATGCTGGCCGGTTACTTCGGCCGGTGGGTCGACGCGGTGCTCTCCCGGGTGATCGACGTGGTGCTCGGCATTCCGCTGCTGCTGGCCGCGATCGTGCTGCTCAAGCGGGTGTCCAGCGACAGCCAGTGGGCTCGGATCGGCGCTGTCGTCTTCGTGCTGGCCCTCCTCGGCTGGACCACCGCCGCCCGCGTGGTCCGCTCCTCGGTGATCACCGCCAAGGAGCAGGACTACGTCGCGGCGGCCCGGATGCTCGGCGCCGGCAACAGCCGGATCATGTGGCGGCACATCCTGCCGAACTCGCTGGCCCCGGTCATCGTCGTGCTGACCATCGCGCTCGGCTCGTTCATCGCGGCCGAGGCGACGCTCTCCTTCCTCGGCATCGGCCTGAAGGCGCCGACCATCTCCTGGGGTCAGGACATCGACACCGGCCGGATCCACATGCGGGAGGCGGCCACCCCGTTGATCGTCCCGTCGGCGTTCCTCGCGCTGACCGTTCTGGCGTTCATCATGCTCGGCGACGCGATCCGTGACGCCTTCGACCCGAAGCTGCGGTGATTCTCATGCGAGCGCGAGGAGTGAGCGAAGCGAGCCCCGCAGTCGCGAGCGAAAGGCAGGCACAGTCATGACCTTCGAACCTACGCCGGCCTCCGCCACTCCCGAGGGCGGCCACCTGCTCGAATTGCGAGACCTGCACGTCGAGTTCCGCACCAACGAGGGTGTGGCCCGGGTGATCAACGGCGTGTCGTACCACCTGGACGCCGGCGAGACACTTGCCGTGCTCGGCGAGTCCGGCTCGGGCAAGTCGGTCACCGCCCAGGCGATCATGGGCATCCTGGACACCCCGCCCGCGTTCGTCCGCTCCGGCCAGATCCTCTATCAGGGTCAGGACCTGCTCACCCGCACCGAGGAGCAACGTCGGCAGGTACGCGGCAAGGAGATCGCGATGATCTTCCAGGACGCGCTCTCCGCCCTGAACCCGGTGTTCCCGGTCGGCTGGCAGATCGGCGAGACGCTGCGCCAACGCGCCGGCATGTCCCGGGCCGACGCCCGGCGGCGCGCCATCGAGTTGATGGACCTGGTCAAGATCCCGGGTGCCGCCAAGCGCATCGGCGACTACCCGCACCAGTTCTCCGGGGGCATGCGGCAGCGCGTCATGATCGCCATGGCACTGGCGCTGGACCCGAAGGTGTTGATCGCCGACGAGCCCACCACGGCGCTCGACGTGACCGTCCAGGCCCAGATCATGGACCTGCTGGCCGACCTGCGCCGCGAACTCAACATGGCGATGATCCTGATCACCCACGACCTGGGTGTGGTCGCCGGTGTCGCGGACCGGATCGCCGTCATGTACGCCGGTCGCATCGTCGAGCACGCCGACGTCCACTCGCTCTACAAGGCCCCCGCCCACCCGTACACCAAGGGGTTGTTGGAGTCGATCCCGCGCCTGGACGTCCGTGGCGAGGAACTGTCGACGATCAAGGGGTTGCCGCCGAACCTGATGCGCATCCCGTCCGGCTGCCCGTTCCACCCCCGGTGCCCGTACGTCCAGCAGGTCTGCGTGGACGTCGTACCGCACGACCTGGTCCTCGGCGACGGCCGGACCAGCGCTTGCCACTTCGCGCAGGAGGTCCGTGATGACAGCGTCGCCCGCTAACCCCACCAAGGTCCGCGGCGAGGCCATCCTCTCCGTCGACAACCTGGTCAAGCACTTCCCGATCACCCAGGGCGTGCTGTTCCAGCGGCAGGTCGGCGCGGTCAAGGCGGTCGACGGGGTGAGCTTCGAGCTGCGGCGCGGCGAGACACTGGGTGTCGTCGGCGAGTCCGGCTGCGGCAAGTCCACCCTCGCCCGGCTGCTGATGCGGCTGGAGACGCCCACCTCGGGAAGTGCCACCCTGGAGGGCAGGGACCTGTTCAAGGCCTCCGGTGGCGAGCTGCGCCGGGTGCGCCGCAACATGCAGATGGTGATGCAGGACCCGTACACCTCGCTGAACCCGCGGATGACCGTCGGTGACATCATCGGCGAGCCGTTCGAGATCCACCCGGATGCCGCCCCAAAGGGCAGCAAGCAGCGGCGTGTCCAGGAGCTGTTGGACCTGGTCGGGCTCAACCCGGAGCACATCAACCGGTACCCGCACCAGTTCTCCGGCGGCCAGCCGAAGCCGGACGGCCCCGTCGAGCGGTACATCAACAAG
>NZ_JBSFBM010000565.1:0-2474 GCF_053592955.1 Micromonospora sp. NPDC002411
GGGCTGGGCCGCGGCGGCATCGAGTTCGGGCTCGGCCGCGGCGGCATACCCGCCGGGGTGTTGGGCCGGGGACCACCCGCACCAGCGGCCGGAGGCCGCTGCTGCTGGCCACCCTGGATGCCGAACGGGTTGTTACCGGCGCCGCGCGCCGGCGGGCGACCACCCGGTCGGGCACCCGGACCCGGAGCAGGCGTGCTCGGGCGAGCTGCCGGCGAACCGGGACGGGGCGGCATCGCGGCCGGACCCGGCCGAGGGCCGGGACGGTTGCCGCCGTCTGCCGGGGGCTCCCGGCGAACGGGGTTCTCCCGCTGCTGCTGACGGGCGGCCTGCGCGGCCTTGACCGCGGCCTCCTGCTCAGCCTTCAGCGCGGCGGCACGCGCCTCCGCGGCCGCCACCTCGATGTCGTGGGCGCTCGCCGGCTTGGCGACCGGAGCCGGCGGCTGCGGCGCAGCAGGCACCGGACCCTTCGGCTTCGGGCCGGGCACCGGCGCGGCCGGCCGCCGAGGCGGCATCGGCTTGGCCGAGACCCGGGGCGCGCCCGGGGTCGGGGACGTCGTCGGGGTCGGGTTGGAAGCCGGCGTCGACGCGGGCGCCGACGGGGCAGCCGCTGCCGGAGCACCGGCGGACGCGACGAATGCGTTACGCAGCCGCCGGGCGACGGGCGCCTCGACGGTGCTCGACGCGGACTTCACGAACTCGCCCATTTCCTTCAGCTTGGCGAGAACGGTCTTACTCTCGACCCCGAGCTCTTTTGCAAGCTCGTGTACGCGGGCCTTGCCTGCCACTGCACTCCTCACTCCGAGGTCGTGCGGGCAGCACCCGCAGCGACCTCACTCGTGCACTTGAAGCCTGGTCATTTCAGGGACTTCATCGTGTGCTCATGTCGGTCGTCCTACCCTGCTAGCGACCCTCGCCCGGTCGGGCTGACCGGACGTAGTGGTTGGCGCATCGACGTGCTCCGCCAGCACACCGTGGTCGAGGACCTCGGTGATGCGCAGCGCACGCCCGAAGGCGCGGCGCCGCACCGCCAGCGCGAAGCAGGCCGGATCCGGGTGCATGTTCGCTCCCCGACCCGGCAGCCTGCGAAGCGGATCAGGCCGGAGGCTGTGACCAGCCTCGTCCCTGACCGCGACTATCCGCAGCAATTCGCTGGCCGGCGCACGTTGTCGGCAGCCCACACAGGTGCGCTCCGGCTGCGTGCGTCGTACCACTGGAAGAAGTCTACCCCTAGCCGCCGGAGATCGCTCCGCCCGGCTCCCGCACGTGATCGGCTCCCGCACGCGCGGCCGGGGCGCTCTGCTCCGCGTCGGAGCGAATGTCGATCCGCCAACCGGTCAGACGGGCAGCGAGTCGGGCATTCTGCCCCTCCCGGCCGATGGCGAGCGAAAGCTGGAAGTCGGGAACGGTCACCCGGGCAGCTCGACCAGCCAGGTCGACCACCTCGACCCGCAGCGCCTTGGCCGGCGACAACGCGTTACCGACGAAGGTGGCCGGGTCGTCCGACCAGTCAATAATGTCGATCTTCTCGCCGTGCAACTCGCTCATCACGGCGCGCACCCGCTGGCCCATCGGCCCGATGCAGGCACCCTTGGCGTTGACGCCGGGGGTCGTGGAGCGCACCGCGATCTTCGTACGGTGACCTGCCTCACGGGCGATCGCGCCGATCTCCACAGTGCCGTCGGCGATCTCCGGGACCTCCAGCGCGAACAGCTTCTTGACCAGCGCCGGGTGCGACCGGGACAGGGTGATCTGCGGCCCGCGCATGCCCTTGGCCACGTGCACCACGACACAGCGGACCCGCTCACCGTGGGCGTACCGCTCGCCGGGCACCTGCTCGGACTGCGGCAGCACGCCCTCCAGCTTGCCCAGGTCGACGCTGACGATGCCCTTCTCGGTACGCGTCTCGTGCGCCTGCACCACGCCGGTGACCAGGTCACCCTCGCGGCCCACGTACTCACCGAAGTGCACCTCGTCGGTGGCCTCCCGCAGACGCTGGAGGATCACCTGCTTGGCGGTCATGGCGGCGATCCGGCCGAAGTCGTGCGGGGTGTCGTCCCACTCCCGCACCAGGCTGCCGTCGGAGTCCATCTCCTGCGCGTACACCAGGGCTGCGCCGGACTTGCGGTCGATCTCCACCCGGGCGTGCGGCTCGGCGCCGTCGGTGTGCCGGTAGGCGGTCAGCAACGCGGTCTCGATCGCCGCGAGAATCGTGTCGAACGGGATCTCCCGCTCGCGCTCGAGTGCGCGCAGCGCCGCGAGGTCGATGTTCACCTCTCCTCGTCCTCCACATCATCTTCGTCGTCGATGTCGTCTGAATCGTCGATCTCGTCTGAATCGTCCGCGTCGTCGAACTCGTCGTCCGCCTCGCCGAGCTCGGCGCCGATCGGTGTGTCCACTGCCGGGCCGGTGGCGGGCTTCGGAATGATCGAACTGCCGATCGGCATCATCGGCGGTGTCCGGGACACGGACATCAG
>NZ_JBSFBM010000566.1:0-2472 GCF_053592955.1 Micromonospora sp. NPDC002411
CCGGGCGCCGGGTCGCGCGCGTATGTGGTGCATCGACGACATCGGGCTCCACGGTCCCGGTGCATTGAAGGAGGTCACCGATGAAGAGTCTCTCCCGACGTGGTGTGCGCGTCCTCGCGGCCGCCGCGCTGGCGGTGCCCGCGACGCTGGCGTTCGCCGGACCAGCCCACGCCGAGACCAACCCGCGCTGCGTGGATTCGGTCCAGATCGGCGCGACCGCGTACGTCACCGTTGGCGGTCAGACCGCCGCTTCGGTCAAGCAGTACAAGGGCTGCGGCAAGAACTACGCGTACACGTACGTGTGGCAGCAGTACCGGGAGACCCACGGCTCGTACCAGGTCTGCACCTCGATCGTGACCGGAACCACGCTGCGCGACCTGCAGTGTTCCAGCGGCAAGGAGGTCTGGTCCTCGGGCGCCAACACCCTGTCGGTGTGCACCCGGGCCCTCGGCGGGATCTCGGACGTGGCGCAGAAGGAGACCGAGGTGCGCTGCTGACCGCCGTACTCGACGGTGCACCACAGCGGCGGTTCCCGTGACCGCCGAGCGCGGCCCGGCGGTCACCCCGCCGGGCCGTGCTCGGTCACCGCCTCACGGGCAGGGCTTGCCCGCGCAGACGTCGACGACAGTGCCGGTGAGCAGGAAAATCGCCTTCTGTTTCTGGGCGCCGGCCTGGGCGCGCGGGAACTCGTGCGAGTCGTCGCCGTACTCCGGCCCGGCCGGTGCGAGGTTGGTCGGCGGCGGCGCCTGAGCCGCGCCGCTGTTCCAGACCACCACCGCCGAGCCGGTGTACGGGTACCTGCGGATCGGCGCGATCCCCCAGTACGGGCGCACGTCCGAGGACCAGCCGTCGGCGAGGGCGGGAGTGTGCAGGCGGGCGCCGATGGTGCGTGCCTGGACCTCGGCCGCGGCGGGCGACACCTGCTGGTCGCCGAAGGCCACGTGCATCAGCACCTGGTGTGCCGGGGTGCGCGGCAGCGGCCGGTCGGTCATGTGTTGCGCGTACCCGTTGGCCTCGGATCGGTCCCACACCATCTGCAGCAGCGCGAGGATCAGCTGTTGATCGGCCTTGTCCGGGTAGTAGCCGTCCAGCACCGTCTGGAACGGGGCGAAGTCCACGCTGCGTTGCAGGAGCGTGGAGTAGTTCATCGCCGGTACGCCGAGCACGGAGCGGGTCCAGTCCTGCGCGATGGCGGTGAGCGCCCCGCCGTTGATGCCGCCCTGGCTGTTGCCGTCGTAGTGCAGCCCGCCCGCCAGGTTGATCAGCGGCCGTGCGGTGGCGTCCCGGAACGCCGGGTGGGCGGCGAACCCGCCTGGGTGGATCATCGCGCGGCCCAGGAAGAGGAAGTTCAGGAAGCTCTGCTGCAACCGGTCCGCCACCGCCGGGAAGGCGCTGAGGTCGGTGAAGGCGCCAGCCACGTAGGGAACATCGGCGGCGGCCATGCCGATCCAACTGGTCGCGCAGAAGGTGAAGTTGTGGGTGTTCGACATCGTCCTGACGTTGCCGGCGTTGACCTCGGTCGGTCTGCCGAGCAGGCCGTGGCCGTAGAGCGACAGGTGAGCCGGCTTGGCGGCGGTGGCGCTGCGCGGGATGTTGCAGACGAAGTCGGCCGCCAGCGTCGTGCCGGACGGAGTGGGCAGGGCGTTCGGCGTCTGCGGCATCCCGGGGCCGCCAGTTGGCCCGTAGTGCAGCCGGGAGCCGGGCCCGCCGTCGCCGGTCAGATATGACGGTACGCCGACGGTGCCGGTCACCTGCCGGGCGATCAACGGCTCCTGCTCCGGGGCGTAGTCGGTCACCTGCGTGACGGTGAACGACGGCGCGTCACGCCGAAGGGCGGCGAACGCGCTGTCCCGCATCGCCAACATCCGCCCGGTCAGGCCCTGTCGACTGGCGACGGTGAAGTCCCAGGCCAGGTAGAGGCTGTGCCGCTTGACGCCGGCCCTGGTCAGGTCGGCGACGATCCGCTTCATCTGCGGGACGCGACTGTCCCGATGGCCGAGGCCGGCACCTGTCACGTACGACGTGAACGCCTTCGGCGCCGGGATCGTCGCCCCCGTGCCGTCGCGCATGCCACGCAGGCCGACGACGTAGCGGGTGCCCTCGGTCAGAGCCACCGCCGGCCGGATGATCAGCACCTGCCGGTCGGGCTGGCCGACCGCGTGCGCGTCCAGCTCGGCCCAGTACGGCGTGCGCTTCCCGGTTCGCGCGTCGAGCAGGACGATCGGCGCGTCCGGTGCCAGCGAGCGGCCGATGTCGGTGACCGGCGCGATCCCGGTCGCCGCCACGTCGAGGCCGGGAACCCGAACCAGGATCGGTGAGCCGGGGCTGAACCCGTCCTGCCGGTTCCATTCCGTCGGGTCGATCGGGGTCCCCTGCGCGTTGGCCGGCATGGCGGAGGCGGCGATCCGCACCCGCTTGCCCGTGGGGCTTGTCCGATCGGGCACCGTGAAGTAGTCGTTCGGGAACGGCAGC
>NZ_JBSFBM010000567.1:0-2459 GCF_053592955.1 Micromonospora sp. NPDC002411
GGCGGAGTGCGGCCAGGGGTGAGGCGGCGTTCCCCTCGTCTGGCGTTGACACCTCCGATCACCCCTGTCAGACTTTTGTGACGCCCGATGTCAGGGAAATCTGACAGGGGTGTCGAGGAGGGAATCCACGATGAGCGGCACCTCTCCGACAGGTGACGAACTGGTGCCACTGCTGGCCGCGCTGGCCAGCCCGCACCGGCTGCGGATCCTCGCCGCCCTGGCGCAACAGCGCACGTACGTCAGCGAGCTGGCACGGCAGCTGCACATGAACCGGCCACTGCTCTACATGCACCTGCAGAAGCTCGAAGCGGCCGGCCTGGTCACCGGCGAACTGGTGACAGCACCCGACGGCAGCTCGGTGAAGTACGTCCAGGCCGTGCCGTTCACGGTGCCCCTGGACCTCAACACGATCGTGCTGGCGGCGCAGAGCCTGACCGGCTCCGAGTCGGCCGCACAACAGAAGGAGTGAGCAATGACCCATCAGCTGGCGTTGGACATGGCGCAGACCTCCACCATCGCCGTGACGGCGATCGTGCTGGCGGTGATCACCGTTGCCGGTCTCATCGGGACCAGCATCTACCGCGCCCGATACGCCGCAGCCCGGGAGGAGGGCTACCGGGTGCTGGCCGAACGTGGCGCCGACAGCGCCCGGAGCACCGCGATCGAACTCAAGGGCGTCCGCGACGAACTCGGCGAGGTCCGGCAACGACTGGCCGCCCTCGAGAAGCTGCTCAGCCAGATCGGCTAACGAACGCACGGGGGAGGACCGTCGACGTGAACACCCTGACCCGACTGCTGACCCAGACCCGCCGCCTCGCCTCCACAGCCGTCTGTCTGGCCGTGCTCGCCACGACGGCGGCCCCGGTCGCCGCCAGCCCCGCATCCGCCGACGACCTGGCCGCCACCGAGCGCTACCTGCGCGACTACATGGAGCGGACACGGGCGCCCGGCCTGGCGTACGCGGTGATCCGCGGCGACGAGACCCTGCAACAAGGTGCCTGGGGCGTCGACGGCGACGGACAGCCGATGACCGTCCACACACCGTTCATGCTCGGGTCGACGAGCAAGTCGTTCACCGCACTCGCGGTGGCCCAACTGGTCGAGTCCGGCCGGGTCCACCTCGACGTCCCGGCCTCCACGTACGTTCCGTGGCTGCGCCTGGGCGCCCCGGACACCGCCCGGACGGTCACCGTCCGCCACCTGTTGACCCACACCAGCGGTCTACCGCAGGTCTGGAGCACCGACCTGACCGACCGGTACGACAACCGCCCCGGCGCACTGACCCGGTCCGTGCGGGACCTGGCCACCCTGCGCCCCATCGCGCCCGTCGGGCAGACCTACGAGTACAGCGACGCCAACTACATGATCCTCGGCGCGCTCGTCGAGAGCGTCACCGGCGACACCTTCGGCGGTTACCTACGCCGTCACGTGCTCGACCCGCTCCGGATGACGCACTCCGTGGCCACCGCCGACGAGGCCCGTGTCATCAGCATCCCCGCCGGGCACCGGTACTACCTCGGCCGGCCGCAACGCTTCGCCGCACCCTTCGACACCGCCGGAGTGCCGTACGGGTTCCTCGCCGCCAGCCTCGACGACCTGTCCCACTACGCCGTCGCGCAACTGGGCGGCGGTCGCTTCGGCGACACCCGGATCCTCAGCCCCGAGGGCACGAAACAGATGCACACCGGCACCGCGGACACCGGTCACGGCACCTACGGGTTCGGCTGGAAGAACAGCACCCTGGACGGCGTCGGCACCCGCATCGTCTGGCACGCCGGCGCGACCCCCGACTCCTTCACCCACCTCGTGCTGGCCCCCGACGCGAACCTCGCCGTGATCGTCATGACCAACATCTACGGCCTGCCGATGGACGCGCCACTGAGCGCCGGAGCGTTCAACGTGGCCCGCATCCTGCACGGTGGCACACCAGCCACCGCCACCGAGGACCCGATCCACACCTGGGCGCTGGGCGGGCTGCTCGCCGTCGCCGCAGCACTGCTCGTCATGCTCGGCTGGTCGGTGACCCGCGCCCTCCGTACCCGGCGACACCGCACCACCCTGCCGGCCCGTTCACGCACCCGGACGATCGTCACCACCGCCTGCTGGGTCGGCGGATGCGCCGCCGTCGCCGCCACCGCGACGTGGCTGGTGCCCTCCTTCTGGAAGGGCGCCGGGCTGGCCAAGCTCCAGCTGTGGGCGCCAGACGTCGGTCACGCCATCCGCGCCGTGGTCGTCCTGTCGGCCGCGCTCGCGCTGACCCGACTCGGCATCAGCGTGTACGACTCGTTCCGCACCCGCCGACCCGGCGCGCCCGCGCCGACGACAGCCCCACTCGGCACGCCTGCCCGATACGCCGCGACCCAGCGCCAGCGCGCATCCGCGACCTGTGGACAACGACCCCACCTGTGAACAAAGCCCTGATCATGGCCAGATGTGGTACGGCCGACCCCCCGAATCAA